>JAHEEY010000568.1 GCA_024640485.1 Chloroflexota bacterium
TGGGGTTCAAGCGGTGGTCTCTGGTTATGCCGGCGGCGATCTGCCGAATCCCACTTATGCACAGGTCTGCGGCGGTAACACAGGCCACGCTGAGGTGATCTCGGTTACATTCTCCCCGGAACAGATCAGCTATCGCGATCTGCTGGGGCTTTTCTTCAGCAGCCACGATCCCACCACCTTGAACCGCCAGGGCGCTGACGTCGGCACCCAGTATCGCTCGATCATCCTCTACCACGATGAGCAGCAGCGGCAGACAGCTGCCGACTTGTTGGCTGAATTGGCCGACGCCAATCTATGGGGAAATCCCATCGTGACCGAGTTGGCCCCGTTCACCGGTTTCTATGCCGCGGAAACATACCATCAGGGTTATTTCCGGCAGAACCAGGACCAGCCTTACTGCGCTATGGTGGTAGCACCCAAAGTGGCCAAGTTCCGCAAGCAGTTTTCACATCTGTTGAAAGGCTGAGCTTCGCTTAACGGGGTTCTAGATCTCGATCTTCAGCTTGGTGCCGCCGATACTGATGACGTCCCCGGAACTGACCACGGCAGCAGCTTCCAGCGGCAGATCGTTAAGCGATAACCCATTGCGGCTGTCCAAATCTTGGAGCCACCATCGGTTGGCTCGGTGAATCAGCAGCGCGTGCTCGCTGGATGTGTAGTTGTCGTCCAAAACCACGCTGTTCTTGCTGGCCCTGCCGATGCTGGTCATCGGCTTCAATTCGAAGATTGAGCCTACCGGCGGGCTGCCGCTGTCGCTGGCAATGACAATCAGCCGGCCTTGCTGCTGTCTCAGATCTGCGACCAATGCCTCCGTCGCCCGCATATCTTTGAAGATAATCCAGGCAATCAGCCCGAGAAAGCTCAGAAGTGCCGCGGCGCTGAGCAGTCGCAAAATGAGCAGTATCACCGGAATTTCCATTATTTTGGCCCCGGCATGATCATGGTTTCGCTGATCTGGCTGTCTGAGACAGATGGCGGTGACGGCCGCTCTTCGCGCCCCTCGCCGTAAATGAGGGCCACATCGCTCAAGGTGATCACGTCCCCAGGTTTCAAAGCACACTCTGTGACCGTCTTGTCGTTGACTTTGGTTCTCTGCCGCCCGCCGAGATCATAGATCACAAAACGGCCCAGCCGCCAGCGAATTTGGGCATGCTGCCGGCTGACAGCCATCGAGTCCAGCACAATGTCATTCTCGGTGCGCCTGCCGATGGTGGTGACTGCCTTGTCCAGCGGAATATGCTGCCGTCCCTCGACAATCAGGTAGGCATCTACCCGCTGCAGCGGCGCCAGCGCATCTTCCGCCTGCCCCATGGGGCGCCGCATCTGCGTTGTTTGATTCGGCGCCTCCTCACGGTGAAATGCGGTCACTTGAACATGATGGCGTGAGGTCGCCTTATCCGAAATCAGATTGACTCTGGGCTGCAGCATCGCTGGATAGCCCCCTTCTTGGGCCAGCCGCGAGACATAGTTTGCCAGTTCCGGGGCCAGCGCGGGATTGTCTTTCATCAATCCGTCATAGTCGGTAGGGTTGAGATAGACGGCAAAGCTCTCGATGGTCTTCCCAGCCGCATGGCTGTCTTCCATCGCCTTTGCCAGCCGTGCAGCCACATCAAGCGACTCCATCCGGCTGCCAAAAAGCCGCTTGAAAGAGTCCTCGACCAGCCGTTGGGCCAATTCTTCGAATTTCGTTAGCGGCACCCATCGCCGCTCGTTAGCTTGCTTCATCTTATACACCTGTCTCCTGCCCAAAATAGATTATAGGTTTGGCTCAGGAGCCCGTCAATCGTAATTGCGATGTCGGTGGCATACGGTATACTTTTCATAGAAATCGGCAGCTGATTGCTGCCCGCTGTCGTCACAGCTCTGAAACGCGATGGCAGAATGTCTGGAGATAGTATGAGTACTGGAAAACAGATAAGGCTGACCTCCCTGGCCTCCTGTGCCGGTTGAGCATCGAAACTAGGTCCATCCGACCTGGCGCACGTGCTGCAGCCGCTTAAAGAAACATTTGATCCGGCCGACTACCCCGATCTGCTGGTCGGGCTGTCCGCTGCCGACGACGCCGCGGTATATCGCCTGAATGACCGGCAGGCCATCGTCAGCACCACCGATTTCTTCCCCCCGGTGGTTGACGATCCTTACGATTTCGGGGCCATTGCCGCTGCCAATGCCATGTCCGACGTCTACGCTATGGGCGGCAAGGTGCTGTTTGCCATTAACCTGGTCGCTTTCCCGGAAGGGGAAGATCTTGATATTCTGCGAGAAATCCTGCGCGGCGGCGCTGAAAAGGTTGCCGAAGCGGGCGCGGTCATTGCTGGCGGTCATTCGGTAAAGGACAAGGAGCCCAAATACGGCCTCACCGTCACCGGCATCATTGATCCCGCCCTGGTGAAAACTAAAGGGGGCGCTCTCCCTGGGGATGTACTGCTGCTGACCAAACCATTGGGTGTCGGCGTCGTCACTACCGCCTTGAAGCGCCAATTGACCGATCCTGCCCATCTGGCTGCTGCGGTAGAAAGCATGAAAAGGCTGAACAGAGATGCCGCTGACGCCGCGATCACCGCCAATGCCCACGGTATGACTGACATCACCGGTTTCGGCCTCTTGGGACATGCCCATGAGATGGCCCATCTGGGCCAGGTCGACTTCCGCTTCTTCCTGCATAAACTTCCCTGGCTGCCAGGCGCGTTGGCCTACGGTGAAGCCGGCGCCTTCCCCGGTGGGACGACGGCCAATCAGCAGTTCTTCGAACCGTGGGTTGAATTCGCCCCTGAGGTGAGCCAGCTCTATCAGGACATGCTTTGGACCCCTGAGACTTCCGGCGGGCTGCTGGTGGCGCTCAGCCCGGAACATGTGGAAACGTTCATGCGTCACTGTCAAACCGCGGTCGTCGTTGGCCAGGTCACTGAAGGCGACGGTCACTTGCGGGTAGGAGCCTAACCGAGGAATATCGATGGATCGAACAGTGCCGAGTTCCGGCAACGAAGAGA
>JAHEEY010000132.1:0-3337 GCA_024640485.1 Chloroflexota bacterium
CGACACCATGCACCAGCAGCTGGCCCAGTGACTGCACCACATGGGCAGTGTAATCCTCGCTGCCGGCAGAAGAGCCAGCATTTACCAGCACCAGGTCATGGCTCTGGGCCGCCGCCGACACCGCCGCTATGATATTTTCCAGCTTATCAGGCACAATAGGCCAGCGGGTAGGGGCGCCTCCCCAGTTCTCTACCTGGGCCGCCAGAACGATGCTGTTGTATTCAATGATCTGGCCTTTCTGAGGGGCGCTGCCCGCCCCGGCTGACTCCACCGAGATCAGTTCAGAACCGGTAGGAATGACCGCCACTCGAGGCCGGCGATACACATTCACCTGGCTGTGTCCCGAGCCAGCCAGCGCGCCTAAATCCACCGGCCGCAGTTTGTGGTTGGACGGCAGCACCAGCTCGGTGGCGACCATGTCTTCACCCATGGGCCGCACATGATGCCAGGGCGGCAGCGAGGCGCGTATTTCAATGCCGCGAGTCTCCCCTTCCAGAATGACCGGCTGGGTATGCTCAATCATCACCACAGCGTTGGCCCAGCGGGGCAGCGGGTGGCCGGTGTTAACCGCTTGTGCCGGCCTCTTGGTGCGCTCAACCTCTTCTTCCGTGGTCACCAGCGTCAGCCGCAGCGGCGATGTCTCTGTCGCGCCGGCGGTATCTTGGGCCCGGCAGGCGAACCCGTCCATAGCGCTGGCGTGGTAATGGGGCGAAGAGATCTTGGCCCATACCGCCTCCGCGGTCACACGCCCGTTTGCCTCGGCGACAGACACTGATTCCACCCCTAAAGGCTGCCACAGCTCAACAGAGCGCAGGGCAGCGCGGAACGCGTCCCAGGCTTGATCCAGGGGGATATCTTCTAAATAAATGTTGCGCTTCATGAAATCGCATTCCTCTCAATTGAGATTGAGTTTCCCAGAAATTCAGGCGCTTAGTTTATCACAGAATGAAATGTCGCTCAGCTGGCCCTTCGGCCGAAGCGTATGCCCGCCCTGATTGATAATCCTTTCTCTGTCCCGATTTGCGCGTACAATCAAGATAGCAGCCTGCCAAGAGATCGTGGCTCATTTTATGTCAACTAACACCGGGCTGAAATATTATAGGGATGATCACCGTGCTCATTAAGTCATTCAACGCTCTGGGAATCGAAAGTCCAACCATCCTGCTGGATAAACGGAAGGTTTTGAGAAACATCGATGTGATGATCGCTAAGGCGGACAGCAATCAGACGCGGCTGCGGCCCCACTTCAAGACCCATCAATCAGCCGAGGTGGGCCAATGGTTCCGGCAGCGGGGCGTTGACGGCATCACCGTGTCATCGATAGACATGGCAGAGTATTTCGCGGGCAGCGGCTGGGGGGATATCACCATCGCCTTTCCGGTGAACCCGCTGCAGATCCACCGGATCGACCAGCTGGCGGGGCGCATTTCCACCCTGAATCTCCTGGTGGAATCTGCGGAAATGGTGGCATTCTTAGCACAGAATCTCACCTCCCAGGTGCACCTGTGGTTAAAGATAGACGCCGGCTATCACCGCACCGGGCTGGAATGGCACGATTTAGCTCAAATCAGACTAGTCGCTCAAGCGGTCATTGATGCCCCAAACTTGTTTCTGGGCGGGCTGCTGACCCATTCCGGCCATACCTACACCGCCGGCTCGGCAAAGCAGGTGGCCATCATCTACGATGAGGTACTGCGGCGGCTGGCCAAAATTCAGGATGAGCTCCGGCTGGTTGGCATCAACGCCGCCATCTCGGTGGGTGACACCCCGGGCTGCGCAATCTTGGAAGAGCTGGGGCCAGTGGACGAGATCCGGCCCGGCAACTTCGTCTTCTTTGATTTGACGCAGCACCAGATCGGCGCCTGCGGTACAGATGAAATCGCCGTGGCAGTGGCCTGCCCGGTGGTGGCCAAACATGCTGACAGAGGACAACTGATCCTTTATGGCGGCGCGGTCCATCTTTCCAAGGATTCCCTGAAGCTGGCGGACGGCAGGGTTATTTTCGGCCGAATCGCCCGGCTGACAGAAAACGGCTGGGGGCCGGTGATCGAGGACGCCGCGGTTGTCTCCCTTTCTCAGGAACATGGAATCGTCAGCGCGGGCGTTGAACTGCTTGAGCAGATTCAAGTAGGCGACATCGTGATGATACTGCCGGTTCACTCCTGTCTGACGGTTAATCTCCACCGGTACTACCTGACAACGGACGGGGACGTCATCGAAAAGCTGTAATGACGCTGACAGGCGGGGATTAAACAGAATCAGCTGGCAAGATGTCTCCTGATCACCGTATCCAGGATGGATAACTAGCTTGGGTTGCCAGCCGGACTGCTTCTCGGCCATCGGTATTCATGAGATACATATTGCTGACTCCGTCGATTTCGACAGTGAATATAATCCGACCGTCGGCCGACCAGCGAGCGCCCCATTCGTAGTTATCACTGTTATAGATTTGGCGCTGGTTGCTGCCGTCCGCGTCCATCAGGAACAGTGCTGGATCGTTCCCATTGACCTCCGAAAGGAAAACGAATGAACGGCCATCAGGCGACCATTCCGGCGACCAGTCGCTGACACGATTGCTGGTCAGCTGGCGATTGCCACTGCCGTCCAGATTCATGACGTAGATTTCCCAACTGCTGCCATTCTGTGTCCCGGCATTGTAAACAAGTTTGTCGTCGACCGACCAGCTGACATGCCCTTCCTGCAGGTCGCTGGTGTCGGTTAGCTGCTGCAGGTTATCACCGTCCGCACCCATGAGATAGAGATCATAGTCGCCGCCCTGGTCAGAGGCGAAGACCAGTTGACGGCTATCCGGGGACCAATTGACCAGGCGGTCAGTGCCGGCATTTGCAGTCAGCCGCCGCTGGTCCATCCCATCCACATCCATCACGTAGATCTCCCAGTTTCCATCCCGGTTCGATTGAAACGCGATTGACTGTCCATCGGGTGAGGCCGATGGGTACATGTCGTCAGCATTATTGTGCGTCAGCTGTCTTTGACCGGCGCCGGCAACGTCCATGATAAAGATCTCAAAGTCACCATCCCGGTTGGATTGGAAAACAAGCTGCGACGATATTGGGGTGGGCGTCGCGGTTGGTGATGGCAAAGGCGTCCGAGTGGGCGTGGGCGACGGCACCCTTGTCGCCGTGGCCGAGGGTGGCAGTGGTGTCTGGCTGGGTAGCGGCGTTTGCGTTGGCATGATGGGAGTCGATGTTTCGCCAGCGGCCATCGTGGCCGAGCTTGTCGGCACAATTGCTTCCTCGACGACCTCCTCAACAAGATTGGTCACCGTTTCCGCCCCTTGTACCAACCTGTCCAGCCGTTCCGGGGGAGCGAAAAG
>JAHEEY010000132.1:3437-10382 GCA_024640485.1 Chloroflexota bacterium
GCGGCGAAAGGTATATCTGGGATAACCAACCCTTCCACAAAGGATAGGTTGATCAGTATGCTGCGGAGAAACCACAGCAGCAGCAAGGCTATCAACAACCGACTGGTAGATACGCCAATGTATTGACGGTGAATGCTGGTGCGGGATATGACAGCTATGTTGTGGCCCACCGGCTGCCCGGTCATATCATGACCACAACTGATGCAGAAACGGCTATCTGGTTCGTTAAGGGAACTGCAATTTGGACAATTCATCTCTAATCCTCCGTTTTAGGGCAATATGATTGTGGACGACACGAAATATATTTTGGACGAGCGATTCTCGCTCTTCAATTCTCTCTCGGCAGCCTCGCCTCAGGGGGCAGTGGCAACACCAAGCCGATGACCTCGTTCTACTAGACCGGATCGGGCCTCTGGTACCGGTCGAGGCGCTGGCTGGTCACAATTCGGATAAACGAGAGTCCCAGCAGTCAAGGGATCGCAGTGCCGGCAGGAGCAGCCGCGGGTGCAGACACCGGCAACCCGCCTTGCAGCAAGGACGAAATGCTAACGGCCCTTAAGATTGTTCCTGATCTCAACGCTTGTTGTTCTACCCTCCCGCACATTCTGTGAAAGCTCTGTTGAAGCTATTTGGCACAATGGATATCATAGCAATTTGCCATAGCTATGTCAGGTGTCATTTGTCATGTATGAGTACAGAGCAAATTTCACTTTGGTGACGACCCCTATTGGCGTACCGCGAGCTAGTGCAACTTGCGAACGATTTGTAGGCATGCTGAAACGGGAGAGTTTGGACCGCGGCCCGATTTTGAACGAGCTTCAGTTTCGCCGGATTGTTTCTAAGTTTGTCGGATGTTGCAGTGAACGCCGGCTGCACCAGTGGATCGGGCCGTAGATTTCAGCTTGGTTTCATGACCAACAGGGGCGGGTCAACGGCCGTGTTGGTGTATCACCGTGGCTCGACGGGCTGATTCATAGCATTTCACACAAGCTGGGGCAATAGCTGCCTTCAATATGACCATTCAGAGCATCGTACTCGAGGCTGTTTTCTATCGGCCGAGAAGCCAACAAAAGTGGCTGGTCTGATCATTAGGTACACCGACTCTGGTAAACAAAAAGAACACCGATGCAATGTGCCTGCGGTGTTCTCTTACGCCTGTATATTAGGTGGGCCATGAGGGATTCGAACCCCCGACCAAGTGATTAAAAGTCACCTGCTCTGCCAGCTGAGCTAATGGCCCGCAACAGATGGAATTATAGCCTCGCGAGAGGCGCCGCGCAAGCTGGAAATGGGAATTGCCTGTGGCAAATCATCTTGACCAAATCGCGCGAATAGCTTCGCGCTGCCCCGAAAAACCGGTAGAATTATAGATGTTCCGGTGATTGCCCCAGGTGGGAGCAGTCCCAGAACCGCGGGATGCCAAATTCTAAACATCAAGACACGGCTGCAAGCACAGCAGCGCTGCGGTATCCACAGCTTATCCATCTGAGTGACGCTGCCATCAACGACGAGCTGTTCCGGTCACTCACTATCTTCAGGAGAGTTCCATGGAATACAGACATTTAGGACGTACTGGATTGAAAGTAAGCCCGCTCTGCTTGGGCACGATGAACTTCGGGCCCCATACCACTGAGCCAGACAGCTATGCCATAATGGACAAGTCGCTGGAGCTGGGCATCAATTTCTTCGACACCGCCAATGTGTACGGATGGAAGAGCGGCGAAGGGATTACCGAGCAGATCATCGGCCGCTGGCTGGAGCAAGGGGACGGTCGCCGTGAGAAAATCGTCTTGGCCACCAAGGTATACGGCGGCATGGGCAAATGGCCTAATGAGTCCAAGCTGTCAGCCTACCATATCAAACGGGCTTGCGAAGAGAGCCTGCGGCGGATGAAAACCGACCACATCGACTTGTACCAGATGCACCATGTCGACCGGGACACCCCTTGGGAAGAGATTTGGCAGGCGATGGAACAGCTGGTCCGCGAGGGCAAGGTCCTCTATGTGGGCAGCAGTAATTTCGCCGGCTGGCATATCGCCCAGGCCAACGAGACCGCCAAACAGCGTCATTTCATGGGGCTGGTATCCGAGCAGAGCCTATACAACCTGGATGCCCGGATGGTGGAGCTGGAGGTGGTGCCGGCGTGTGAATCCTATGGGCTGGGATTGATCCCCTGGAGCCCCTTGGGCGGCGGTTTCCTGGGCGGCGTCTTGAAGAAGATCGCCGAAGGCCGGCGAGCCGCGGACCATATGAAAGAACGGATTGAAAAAGACCGACCTAAGCTGGAAGCATGGGAAGCATTATGCGCTGACATGGGTGAAAATCCTGCCGATGTCGCCCTGGCGTGGCTGCTGCACAACCCCGTGGTCACCGCGCCGATTATCGGCCCGCGAACGATGGAGCAGTTGACTGGCAGCATGCGGGCCATAGAGATCAACCTTTCCGACGAGATTATGAAGAAGCTGGACGAGATTTGGCCGGGCCCCGGCGGCACAGCCCCAGAAGCTTACGCCTGGTAGGCAAGCGCGGGGATAATCAGTAGCGTAGATGAACTGGCCCGCCCTCCCTGATGATTGAGGAAGGGCGGGCTCATTTTTATGGCAGTGGGGATTCTGGCACTTGCGGCTATTCTTTGAACTGACCAAACAATCGATACGCCGGCATCTGACCTATCGAGCAGCGACTTTGGCGGGTCTGGTAACCAACTTCGTCTTCGGCCTGATGCGCGTAGCGGTGCTGGTGGCCCTCTATGGTGAAGCTCAGGAGGTGGAGGGAATCACTGTATCCGGCATCATCACCTACGCCTGTCTTTCCCAGGCGGTCATCGCCTACCTGAGCATGTTCGGCTGGTACGAGCTGATGAATTCTGTCTACACTGGCGAAGTCGCCGCCGACCTGCTCAAACCGATGAACTACTTCAGCTACTGGATGGCTCAAGATCTGGGCAGGGCGATTGTCAACCTGCTACTCCGGGGCGTCCTGCTGATGGTTTTATTCAGCTTCATGTTCGAGCTGGACACACCCCAAACAGCGATCCAATGGCTGGCGCTGCCGATGGCCATAATCCTCGGCTGGCTTCTCAGCTTCTCATGGCGGTTCCTGATCAATCTTGCCGCTTTCTGGACCCCCAATGCAGTGGGGTTCGGCCGGTTCGGGTTTGTCCTCTCCTGGTTCTTCTCGGGATTTCTGATGCCGCTGCGCCTTTTCCCTGATTGGACGGTAGACCTGGCCAATTTAACCCCCTTCCCGCATATGCTCAATACAGTGGTGGAGCTGTACATCGGTGTATTGAGCGGAGCGGCATTGGCGCAGGCGCTGCTGATGCAGCTGTTGTGGGTGCTGGGATTGATTCTATTGGGTCAGCTGCTCATGAAGGCCGCCGTACGCCGGCTGGTAATCCTGGGAGGCTAGGATGAGACACAGCTTCGAGCTTTATCACCGGCTTCTCAGTGTCCAGCTCCGCAGCCAGCTGCAGTACCGCTTCTCATTCCTTCTGGAAATGTTCTCCACTGCGTTTGTCGTCCTGCTGGAATTCGCTTCAATTGCCCTGGTCTTCGAGAGATTCGGCCATATCAAAGGATGGTCCCTGGGTGAGGTGGCTTTCTTGTACGGTCTGGTGGAAACCGCGTTCGGTCTGATGGATATGGTCTTCAGCGGCTTCGATCCCCAACGGTTTGGTCAGAGCGTACGCCGGGGGACGTTTGATCAGCTGCTGCTGCGCCCCATCAATATCACCGCTCAAGTGATGGGGTCCGATTTCGCCCTGCGCCGGCTGGGCAAGATCGCCCTGGGGATCGGCATCCTGGCTTATGCCCTGGCGCTGAACCCAATCACCTGGACGTTGGGTAAAATCCTCTACCTGCCGGTGGTCGTCGCCAGCAATATCCTGTTTTTTGGCGGATTATTCGTGGTTGGCGCCACCATTACATTTTGGACGGTAGAATCAATCGAGGTGATCAATATCCTCACGTACGGCGGCAGTTTTGTGATTTCATACCCAATGCACATCTACCAGCAGTGGATGCGCCATTTTTTCACCTATTTGGTGCCAGCCATCTTCCTGACGTACTTCCCGGCGCTGTATTTTCTAGACAAGCCTGACCCGCTCCATTTCCCAGCCTACGCCCCCTTCTTGTCGCCAGCCGCCGGGCTGCTGGTATGGGCCGCCTCCATGGCGTTTTGGCATTTTGGACTCAAGCATTATCAAAGCACCGGCACCTGACGCATTCAGCAGCCAGGCAAGGGATGTCGCCATTATGAACATCATCAACGTTCACCAACTTCATAAGCAGTTCAAGGTCAGCAAGCATCGCCGAGGCATGTGGGGCGCCGTGCGGAACTTGGTCAGCCAGGATTACCAACTGGTCGAAGCCGTGGATCACATTGATTTCCAGATCGGCCCTGGTGAGCTGGTGGGATACCTGGGTCCAAACGGCGCCGGCAAATCGACCACGATAAAAATGCTGGCAGGCCTGTTGGTCCCCACTGGCGGCATTCTGGAAGTCAATGGCAGGGTCCCATGGAGAGAGCGTCAGGCGCATGTCGCCGAAATTGGCGCAGTATTCGGCCAACGCACGACGCTATGGTGGGATCTGCCGGTAATCGAATCGCTAGCACTGCTGAAACACATTTATAAGATTCCAGAAGCGCGCTTTCAGCATAATCTTGCCGAATTCACCGACATGTTGGCGCTGGCGCCATTCTTAAATACGCCGGTGCGCTCCCTTTCGCTGGGGCAGCGCATGCGCGCCGATATCTGCGCCGCTCTGCTCCACGAGCCCAAGATACTCTTTCTAGACGAACCGACTATCGGCCTGGATGTGGTCGCCAAGGAGCGGATACGGCAGTTTATCAAGCAGGTGAATCAGGCCCGGGGGGTGACGGTCATTCTGACCACGCATGATCTGCAGGATGTGGAAAAATTGTGTGAGCGGGTGATGATCATCGACCGCGGCAGGCTGTTGTTCGATGGTCAGTTGAAGAGCTTGCGGGACCGGTTTGGTGGACGGCGAGAGATGATCGTGGACTTCACGGAATCGTACCCTGATGTGGCTGTAGAGGGTGCCCAGCTGATCGCCCACGATGGCGTGCGGGCCACCTACCAATTCGAGCGAGATGAGTTGACTGCGTCCACCCTGATCGGCAGGATCTCCAGCCGCTATCGGATTCGCGATTTGACGGTCCGCGAAACCGAAATCGAAGAGACTATCCGCCGCATCTATGAAAAAGGGCTGCTGGAAAGCTAGCGGGCTAGCCGCCGTCCTTGTCTAGAAATATGTTCAGCTCAGCCTCGGACAGTGGCGACGCTGACTCGATGGCGTAGTAGCCGGTTCCCCACAGATTGGCGTCGACATTGAATTCCTGTTGGATAGTCGCCTCGGAGCCGTTCTTGAAGAGAAATGCCGCCCAGACGCTGTCCCGTCCAGCGGGACAGGCTACCACCAGGTGAAGCAGCTCAGCCTGCACGTCAATATGGCTCAGCGTACAGGCGTTGGCCACCGCCAGCCGCTGCAGCGCCCGCCGCAGTGGTATGTGCAGAGACGGCGGAAGCGGCTTTGCCGGGCGCCACACCAAAGCGAACGACTTCCTGCCGGCGGAGGTATTGGAGGCAGCATCCGGAGCTGACGCGGGCCAGCGCTGCCCACCGGAAATGAGATTCAGTAGCTCCTGGGCCAACGGTTCGGCATTGAGACGGAGCTCATGAACCGGGGTCTCTGGCAGCGCCGCTAACGTCAGCAGATACTCTCCTTTTAGTCTCTGCGAGTAGAGGAGCAGATGGCCTGTTTGGGCGGGCAGATGGATGAATTGGATGCGGACAGAATGTGCCGCGGCTCCCCATTTATCACCTACACTGAGGGCCACGGTGGCGGCCTGGGCCCCGCTGAGTTCTCCCCAATGAGCCAGCAGCTTGGTCCCTCTGGCAAAGACGGTGGATTGCACGAATCGTCCGCTCTTAGCCTGCTGTAGGGTTGTGATCAATGCTTCCCTTCCCACCGGCAGGTCACCCATCACGGCTAGCTCCGTTTCCCCGATGTAAACAGGTTGTGCCATGGCATCCGCCAGCACACTCATCAGGTCGGCCTCCAGGTGTGTCTTCAGCAGCACCCCTTGGGCTTTTCCGGAAAGCGCTTTAGGAACCTCGGCGCTGCTGGTTGGGGTCAGCAGGACCAGCTTCAGGTCTGGCTGCTCCGCCCGCAGCGCCAGTATGGCAGATTCACCCTCGCCTACCGGTACAAAGGCGATGGCGTGCGGCTGCTGGCGAACCAGACGGGCTGCCTCTTCAATGCTGGCAGCGGTCGACAATTCAAACTCCTGGCTTAAACGCAGCGAACCGGCCATTCGTCCGACAAAATCATCATCACGGTCAACGATCAGAAGATGTTTGTTCATAGGTCTATTTTACCAGAAGCGCTTACTACCCTGTCGAGCGTTCGTTCAGTGGCAGGAAAAACAGTAATCTCTATAGAATCATCAATGCAGATTCTACTTTCCACTCCATAGCCGGTCAAATCCGCACCCTGGAGCGTCAATCACCTGGACGCCAGCCATCTTCGAGGGCGTATGGGTGAAATCAGTCAACCACACCGCTTACGGAAACGAACGGCAATCAAGGCCAGCAGCGCTGTTAATGAAAGCACGGGCAGCAAGAGCGTAAGGCCTGCCAGCCAGTGAACCGGTGATTGGCCCGGCGCCCAGGTTGGGGTTGCGGTCAACTGCGGCTGCGTTTCGGTTGGCGGCAGCGGAGCGGTTGCCCACAACCGCAGCAGCGGAAGGTCGTGGTCTGATGACCGAAACCACAGAAGCGGTTCCCGTGTCTCCCTCTGGTATCCGGCAGGATAATCGGCATTCACATGGGCAATACTTGCGCCGGCAACTGAGGTCAGCAAAGAGGGAGAGACCAGAATAGTATCCACCAGCTGGGCGATCCCGCCGAAGATGTAGCTG
>JAHEEY010000569.1 GCA_024640485.1 Chloroflexota bacterium
TTTAGCTTGCGATCGGCCAATTCGCCCATGAGATCGTGCAGGGCGCCAGGGACATGGCGAGTCGTGAAAATAATCGAGGTCTTACTGGGGTCCTGCCGCTGGGGCGTATCTTTGCCCAAAATGAAGAACCGTGTGTAGTTGAAGTTGAAATCCTCGACGTTTCGAGCCAGGATGTGCAGTCCGTATGTCTGAGCAGCCAGTTCGCTGGCGATAGCGGCGGTGCCGGCTTCCGGGGCTGCCGCCAAATCCCTGGCGGCGCCAGCCGTGTCGTAGTAGTTGACCGGTTCGATTCCCAGCCGGCGAAGGGTCTGCCTGCATTGAGCCAGCGCTTGATGATGTGACTTGACCCGTTGGATGTCGCCCAGGGCGGTGCCGCTGGCAGCCATCAGACAATGCTCCACCCGCACAATCGCCTCTGCCTGAACTTGTAGATCATAATCCATCAACAGGTCATACGCGGGAATCACCGTTCCCGCCAGAGAGTTCTCTACCGGCAGCATCCCATGGGAGGCGCGCCCATCCTGAACCGCATCGAACAATTCGTCGAAACTGCGGCAGGGCAGCGAGATCGCCTCTGGTCCGAAGTGCTGCCGGATCGCTTGCTCTGAATAGGCGCCGGGCTCCCCTTGAAAGGCTATGACACTGTTTTGTGTTTTCATCCGATTGTTCCTTGAAAAGGTTGCCTGAAAAAGCGACGGCTTTGACTGCTTCAGTTAGAACGCAGCCGGCTGTGTTTACGGTGGATCCGGCTGCCAGATGATGGTCCGATCTGATACTCTCTCACAAGTATATCCCTGGAACTGGCAGTTGGGGAGTCAATTGCTTTGAAGCGTGCAAAGATTAAGGAAGAGATTGTTGACATCTGGAATTGAGACAGATTATACTCTTTTTATGTTAATAGAGGGGCGGCCTATTCGGGTGCTGAGCTTCAGTTTCACAGTTTCCAAGAAATAGGCATAAGTGGCTCAACTTGTTATTATTATTCGACGGGAGGGTTCGGCTGCCGCATTTTCCGGTCTCTGCCAATAGTTACTACTGTCTGTTGTGACGACAATTGTTTCCCACAATTGCCGGCGAAAGCCTTTCAGCCTGCTGAGCGATACCACCTAAGATACGGTCTTGCAGGGGTTCGCTCCGCGATTCAAAAGGAGTTATTGATGAGTGTGTCGTACGCCGATAAACCATGGCTAGAGCGTTATGATGAAGGCGTTCCAGACCATGTCACGATTCCAGATTATCCCGTCCAGCGGTTTCTGGAAAATGCCGCCGATCAACACCCGGATCAAGCGGCCCTGGTGTTGAAGGGGCAGCGGATCAGCTATCGCCAATTGAACGAGCTGGCCGATCACGTCGCCGCAGCTTTGGTTGGCAACGGATTCAAGAAGGGGGATCGGGCCGTCATTTATATGGCCAACACGCCGCAGTTTATGATCACCTTCTTCGGCATCCTCAAAGCTGGCGGTGTCGCCGTGGCCACGAACCCGCTGTATACGGAGCGTGAGCTGGAACATCAGCTGGCCGACTGCGGCGCGGAAACAGTGTTTGTTATGAGCCTGTTTTATGATCAATTGAAGCGGGTGCAGCAGAAGGGAAAGACGCAGGTCAAGCGAATCATCGTTACCAATATCAAAGAGTATTTGCCGCCGCATCTCAAGGCATTGTTTACGCTGCTTAAAGAGAAGAAAGAAGGGCATCGGGTGACACTGTCGCCCGGCGATATGGCTTTTCAGGATTTCCTGGCTGGTGGGCGGTCTGCGCCAAAGCCCGGTGTTTCGGTTTCTGCCGACGATCTGGCGCTGCTGCAATATACTGGCGGCACCACCGGATTGTCCAAAGGTGCGATCGGCCAGCATCGAAATCTGGTGGCCAATGTGATGATGCTGCAGCAATGGATGGAGTGGCAGCCGGCGCAAGAGATAATTCTAGGCGCTATCCCCTTCTTCCATGTCTATGGGCTGATTACGGCGCTTATCTTCTCTGTCTCCGTAGCAGGGACCTTGATCATTATTCCCAATCCACGAGATCAGAAAGATCTGCTAGGCAGTATCAATAAATTCAGCCCGACCCTGTTCCACGGCGTGCCGGCGATCTACGTGGCGATTAACAACAATCCTGATGTGATCGCAGGCAAATATGATGTCAGCTCGATTCGCGCCTGTATCTCCGGTTCGGCGCCGCTGCTGGTCGAGACAAAGCATCGTTTTGAGAAGCTGACCGGCGGTGTGCTGGTCGAAGGATTTGGCCTCACTGAATCTCTGGTGGCAACCCATGCCAATCCGCTCAAAGGTGAGAACCGGGCGGGCTCCATTGGGCTGCCGCTCCCCAGCATTGAGTGCCGCATTGTTGACGCTGAGGCCGGTGTAGAGGACGTGCCGGTCGGTGAGATCGGAGAGCTGATCATTAAAGGCCCAACGATCATGCAGGGTTATTGGAACATGGAAGAGGAGACCAAGAACACGCTGCGCGATGGTTGGCTTTATACCGGCGATATCGCCCGGATGGATGAAGGCGGCTATTTTTACATTGAAGACCGCAAGAAAGATATGATCATTGCCGGCGGCTTCAATATTTACCCCAGAGAGGTGGAAGAGGTGCTGGCCCGGCACCCGGCGATCTTGGAGGTAGCTGTCGCTGGCGTTCCTGATGAGAAGCGAGGGGAAAACACCAAAGCGTGGATTGTTAGACAGCCTGGTGATCAGACCACAGCGGAAGAGATTATCGAATGGAGCAAGACGGAACTGGCCAGGTATAAATACCCGCGTCTGATTGAGTTCCGCGATGAGCTCCCCAAAACCACGGTGGGCAAGGTGTTGAAGCGGCAGCTGGTCCAAGAGCACAAAGATCGTATGGGCTAAGCCTTCGTCTCGCCTGCGGCAGGGCAGCAGCGGTGTGGACTGCTGCCAGGCAACGTTCAATTGAATATGACAGAATGATAACAGCCCTGTTCGGAGTTTCGCCGGACGGGGCTGCTTGTTTTTAACGGAGT
>JAHEEY010000570.1 GCA_024640485.1 Chloroflexota bacterium
TTGGCGATCCGCTCAAGGATACGGCCGGGCCGGCGCTGAATCCGATGATCAAGGTTATCAATCTGGTATCGCTGATTGTGGCCCCGGTCATCGTGGCGGTCCGGCTGCCAGGTGAATCCATGGGCTTTGGTACCATCGTCGGGATGATAGTCAGCTTTGTGGTTCTTGTGTGGGCGGTTTGGAACAGCAAGCGAGAAGGTGACCCAATCGAATTACCAGAGGCATAGAAGCCATTTAACCGCTTGAATGTTCACTATCGTCATTCAGCAGCGGAAGACATGCTTGAATAGGAGAGCCTGGTTCTAAACCGGGCTCTCTTTTTTTGCCCCAATGCCGGCAGTCAGTTCCGATCCGTCGAGATGCGCGCGGCGGGTTGCGTAGGATGAAGTCTCTTCAAAACGGCATACCCCGCTTTTTTGACAAAGTCCGCTTCATTGGACTATTATTTTGACGATCCCCGACCGTAATAATCGCATATTGAAGATAAGGAAGGTGCCTCATGGAAGAAAAAGAGCTGGTTGCAGTTAATGAAGCCGAGATCGCGGTTCACTGGCAAGAAGAGGAGTATTTCCATCCATCGTCACAATTTGTCGCCCAGGCAAACATGACCGACGCCGCTATCTTCAAGCGATTCAGCCTCGACAATTTCCCAGAGTGCTTCAAAGAATATGCCGATCTTCTCAGTTGGAAACAGTATTGGCACACTACGTTGGATACCAGCGATGCACCTTGCTGGAAATGGTTTGTCGGCGGCAAAATTAACGCCTCCTATAACTGCATTGACCGGCACCTTGACGCTCACAAGAACAAAGCGGCTATCATCTTCGTGCCAGAACCGGAGGATGAACCCCATGAAGTAGTGAGCTACCAAGAACTGTACGTAAGGGTCAACGAATTCGCGGCACTGCTTCAGGATTTCGCCGGGCTCAAACGGGGGGATAGAGTCACGATTCATATGCCCATGGCGACTGAACTGCCGGTCACCATGCTGGCATGTGCCCGGCTGGGGGTGATTCACTCGGTGGTCTTCGGCGGCTTCAGCGGGCAGGCCTGCGGCGAGCGCATCGCCGACTCTGGCAGCCGAGTATTGATCACAATGGATGGCTACTACCGCTCCGGCAAGCTGCTGGACCACAAAGAAAAAGCGGACGCCGCCGTCGCAGTGGCCCTGAAAGAGGGCCAGCAGGTTGATAAGGTGTTGGTCTGGCAGCGGCATCGGGACAAATACGCTTCCGATACGCCAATGGTCGACGGCCGCGATTACCTGGTCTCGGATCTGCTCAAGCAGTACCGTGGTCGACGGATTGATGCGGTGGCCCTGCCGGCCGAAGATCCTCTGTTCCTGATGTATACCAGCGGCACCACCGGACGCCCCAAAGGGTGCCAGCACAGTGTCGGCGGCTACATGGCTTATGTGACCGGCACCTCGAAGTACATACAGGACATTCATCCCGAAGACGTCTATTGGTGCATGGCCGACATCGGCTGGATTACCGGCCACTCCTATATCGTGTACGGCCCCCTCTCGTTGGCTGCTACCAGCGTGATGTATGAAGGGGTTCCCACCTACCCCGACCCCGGCCGTGCCTGGCGGATTGCCGAACAGCTCGATGTGAACATTTTCCACACCGCGCCGACGACGATTCGCATGCTGCGCAAGGCCGGCCCGGACGAGCCCCCGAAGTACAACTACCACTTCAAGCATATGACCACCGTAGGCGAGCCGATTGAGCCGGAAGTATGGCGTTGGTATCACGAGGTGGTCGGCAAGGGCGAAGCGGCGATCGTGGATACCTGGTGGCAGACGGAAACCGGAGGGTTCTTGTGCAGCACCATCCCAGCGCTCCACCCGATGAAACCGGGAAGCGCGGGACCAGCCGTTCCGGGTATCCACCCGATTATTTATGACGAAGACGGCGAAGTGGTGCCGACCGGCTCCGGCAAAGCGGGCAACATCTGCATTCAAAATCCGTGGCCGGGCGCATTCCAGACCATCTGGGGTGACCGCCAGCGATACGTCGACACCTATTACGCCCGGTACTGCAAAGATAGAAACAGCAAAGATTGGCGGGATTGGCCCTATTTCCCTGGCGATGCGGCCACAGAAGCCAAGGACGGCTATTTCCGAATCTTGGGTAGAGTCGACGATGTCATTAACGTCGCCGGGCACCGGCTGGGTACCAAGGAACTAGAGTCTGCCTGTCTGATGGTGAATGAAGTCGCCGAAGCGTCGGTGGTGGCATTGGCTGATGAGCTGCGCGGCCGGGTACCGGATATCTATGTTTCTCTAAAGCCGGGCCATGACACCGGCCGAAACATCGAAGAAGAAGTCTCAAAGGCGATCGAAATCGCGATCGGCAAGATAGCCCGTCCCAGACACGTGTATATCGTCCCAGATATGCCCAAGACCCGTTCCGGCAAGATCATGCGTCGGGTTCTATCGGCCATCTCCAACGGCACCGACATTGGTGATGTGACCACCCTGGCAAATCCTGAGATTGTTGAAGATGTCCGCAAGCTGGTACAAGGGGAGTGATGGCGAGCATTCTCCACGGTAACTTATGAAGTCAGTTTTCTAGCGATGAGCCCCTCAGATGCAAGCAGTCTGAGGGGCTTAGTTTTACCTGATGGGCTGCCGGACTACCTGGCGGCAGCGGGAATCGCGGCAGGGGCAGTTTGATCAGGTGATACCGGGTAGGCGTGGAAGTCATCGAGGGATGTCGACTATCTGGTATCATGTTGACGCCATCAGGGGAAAGGCGGCGCAGCTAGTTTTTAGTGCAGTACAAATAAGGAGTCATCAATGCCTGCAACCAAGATCGCTATCATCGGCGCCGGAAGCGCCAGTTTTGGGCCCAGCACCCTGGCGACAGTCATTCGCAACCCAAGCCTGCGGGGCAGCGAATTAGCGTTAATCGACCTCAACGGCCGGTCGCTGGCGATCGTCAGCCAGGTTGCCCAGCGAATGAGTGATGCGT
>JAHEEY010000571.1 GCA_024640485.1 Chloroflexota bacterium
GCGTGTGCCTGCCGGTGGTAGACAATCGAAGGGGCGTCCCCAACAAACAATCAACCCGGGTACGCCACTCACAGCTGGCCCCATGACGCCTTCAGGCGGGCGCTTCGCCCTACCCTGTCGATCGTGATGGGGGCCGCAGGAGCGTGAATTATGTGTGGTATCGTTGGCTATGTAGGACCGCGACAGGCACCGTCGGTGATTTTGGCTGGACTGAAGCGGCTGGAGTACCGGGGGTACGACTCCGCCGGCATCGCCGTGTTCGAGAAGAATGGGAAAATGGCCATCCGCCGCGATGTGGGCAAGCTGATCAATCTGGAGAGTATGCTGCAGGAATCGCCGCTGACCGGCCATATCGGCATCGGCCATACCCGCTGGGCCACCCACGGCGAGCCCAGCCAGCGCAACGCCCATCCCCATGTGGGCATGAACGGCCGGGTGGTGGTGGTCCACAACGGCATCGTGGAGAATTTCATGGAGCTGCGGGCCGAGCTGGAAGCGGAAGGGATCCAGTTCCAGTCCGATACCGACACCGAAGTGATCGCCCACCTGCTGGAATGCTATCTGGGCGGCGGGGCGGCGCTGGATGATTCGGTGGCCAAGGTGCTGCGGCAGCTGAAAGGGGCCAACGCCATCGTGGTGATGGACCTGGAACAGCCGGACACCCTGATCTGCGCCCGGCTGGGCAACGCCGGCGGCATCGCTATCGGCCTGGGGGAAAATGAGATGTTCATCGCCTCCGATATCCCCGCCATCCTTGAGTACACCCGGGATATGGTCTTCCTGGAGAACCGGCAGATGGCCCGGCTGACCAAAGACAGCCTGCTGCTGACCGACCTGGACGGGAACGAAATCGTCGCGGAACATCACGCCATCTCCTGGGACCCGGTCAGCGCCGCCAAGGGTGAGTTCAAGCATTTCATGCAGAAGGAGATCTTCGAGCAGCCCCGGGCCTTGATCGACACCCTGCGGGGGCGGGTCGATTTCGAGGCCGGCCGGGTGATCCTGCCGGAGATGAATTTGACCCCGGAGCTGGCCCAACGGCTGAAGAAGCTCCACATCGTGGCCTGCGGCACCAGCTACTACAGCGGCCTGATCGGTAAATTCCTGTTCGAGTCCATCGCCCGGCTGCCCACCGAAGTGGAGTACGGCTCCGAGTACCGCTACTACGACCCGATCATCGATGAAGACACCGCCGTCCTGGCCCTCACCCAATCGGGGGAGACGGCCGACACGTTGGCGGCCTGCGACCAGGCCAAGGCGCAGGGGGCCACCATGTGGTCGATCGTCAACGCCATCGGCAGCCAGGCGATGCGCATCTCCGACGGCTTTATCTCCATGCAGGCGGGGCCGGAGATCGGGGTGGCCAGCACCAAGGCGTTCACCACCTCTATCGTGGACCAATATCTGCTGGCCTGCGCCCTGGGCGAGCTGCGGGGGGCGCTCTCACCGGCAAAGCTGCGCCAGCTGGTGGACGATCTGGCCCAGCTGCCGGATCTGGCCGGCCGGGTGCTGGACCACGACGCCGAATACCGCGAACTGGCCAATGAGTTCTTCAAGGCGGAGGATTTCCTGTTCCTGGGCCGGGGGATCAACTATCCCACGGCGCTGGAAGGGGCGCTGAAGCTGAAGGAGATCAGCTACATCCACGCTGAAGGATACCCAGCCGGGGAGATGAAGCACGGCCCCATCGCCTTGATCGACGAATCGATGCCGGTGGTGGCCCTGGTCACCAAAGACCATCTGTACCAGAAGATGGTCAGCCAGATTCGCCAGGCCAAAGCGCGGGGCGGGGTAGTCATCGCCCTGGCCACCGAAGGGGACGAAGCGATCCGGCATGAGGCCGACCATGTGATCTACGTGCCGGAAGCGCCGGCGCTGCTGTCGCCGGTGATCAATGTGATGCCGCTGCAGCTGCTCAGCTACCACATCGCCGTCCGCCGCGGCTGCGACGTCGACCAGCCGCGGAATCTGGCCAAGTCGGTGACGGTGGAGTAGCCTGCCGGGGGGAGCCGGCAGTGGCTCAAGGGCAGTGTGAAGCTGTCTAGACCGATGCAAGGTCTTGTCGATGGCATTGCCCCGATGGCAGAAAGAGGCTGCTGCCGCTTGGCATCGCTCGGAAATTGATCTACAGTACATCATGACATTACCGGCAGCAGCGCTTGTGGAGGGTATTTCAAATGAAGCTGCAGTTGATTCGCAATGCCACCCTGCGGTTGAACTACGCGGGGCATACTATTCTCATTGATCCTTATCTGGCTCCCAAACACAGCCTGCCATCTTATGCCGGGCGCTCCCCCAATCCACTGGTAGCGCTGCCAATCG
This sequence comes from Chloroflexota bacterium, assembly GCA_024640485.1. Classification (GTDB taxonomy): domain Bacteria; phylum Chloroflexota; class Anaerolineae; order Promineifilales; family Promineifilaceae; genus JAHEEY01. The sequence goes on from JAHEEY010000571.1 coordinate 2,323, forward strand.
GCATAGATGCTGTCCTGCAAGGCATCGAAATGGTCATTATCTCCCATCTGCACACAGACCATTTTGACAAGCTGGCGCAGGCATCGCTGCCGCCCGAGATCCCCATCTTCTGTCAGCCGGGTAATGAAGACCGAATCCGTGACCACGGTTTCCTGGCGGTGACCTCCATAGAGTCATCCGTCAGCTGGCAGGGGATTACGATTCAGCGCACTGCGGGACAGCACGGCTCGAGCGAGGCTGTTCTGCAGGCGATGGGAGAGGTATCGGGCTTTGTATTGAGCGCAAGGGATGAGCCAACTGTCTATTGGGCTGGAGACACCATCTGGTATGACGAGATCCGGAAGAACATAGACCGCTGGCAGCCAGACATCATCATCACCCATTCTGGGGGCGCTGTCTGGGGCGACAATGAACAGATCATCATGGACGCGGAGCAAACGGCTGCCTTGTGCCGGTACGCACCGGAAGCGATGGTCATCGCGACACATATGGAGGCGCTTGACCACTGCCTGGATTCAAGGGCTTCTCTAAGAGCGTGTGCTGACCGGCACGGCATCAAGGCCGAACAGCTGCGCATTCCCATGGATGGGGCTGAGATCGCGCTTTAGGGGATCCCTGACTCCCTACACGCTCGCATTAAGCG
>JAHEEY010000572.1 GCA_024640485.1 Chloroflexota bacterium
CCCCGCCGACCTGCCCGGCCTGGACGATCTCCAGGACCAGCCGGAAATCATGTGCCGCGGCGGCTCGGTGATTGTCTCGCCGTTGGGTCAGGTTTTGGCCGGGCCTTTGTACGACCAGGAAGGGATATTGACCGCCGAGCTGGATATGGGCGAAGTCGCCCGGAGTAAACTGGATTTCGACGTGGTGGGCCATTACGCCCGCCCAGATATCTTTCAGCTTCAAGTGAACGAGCGTCCGGCAATAAGCGTGGTCAGCCGGAAGGAGGCGTGAGATGGTACTGCTGGAATGCCCCAACTGCGGGGCCAGAAACGTGGCCGAGTTCCGCTACGGCGGCGAGCTGAAACCCCGCCCGGCCCAGCCGATGGCCGGCAGCGAGGAGAGCTGGGTCGACTTTGTCTTTATGAAGCAGAACAAGCTGGGCCTGCAGGCGGAATGGTGGTACCACCGCGCCGGCTGCGGCATCTGGTTCATGGCCGAACGGCACACCAAGAGCAACCAGGTAGTGAAGACGTACCGTTGGCAGCCGGCCGAAAAAGCCAGTTGATTATCGCCGCCGCCCGCGGGCGGCAGTTTGGAGAGAGCCGAAGATGACACAATCAACAACAGCGGCGGTTGGCCGAACCGGGCCCAACCCCAAGGAGATCATCGATCGGGGCCAGCCGTTGACCTTCACCTTCAACGGCCAGCCGGTCACCGCCTATCAGGGGGACACGGTCGCCTCGGCCTTGGCGGCAGCCGGCACCCGGGTGTTCAGCCGTTCCTTCAAATATCACCGCCCCCGCGGCCTGATGTGCGCCGCCGGCCACTGCCCCAACTGTCTGGTGCAGGTCAAGGACGGCGATGCCCCACAGGAGCCCAATGTACGCGCCTGCACCCGGAAAGCGACCGACGGGTTGGCGGTCAGCTCCCAGAACGCCTGGCCCAGTCTGGAACAGGACGCCATGTCGGTGACCAGCGTCGCCAGCCGCTTCCTGCCGGTGGGCTTTTACTATAAGACCTTCATCCGCCCCCAGCGGCTGTGGCCGCTGTATGAGAAGGCGCTGCGCAATATCGCCGGCCTGGGGCGCATCGATCCCCGGGCTAAGGCGCCCCATGACCGGCTGAAGCAGTACCTCCACGGCGACCTGGTGGTCGTCGGCGGCGGCCCTGCCGGGCTGAGCGCGGCGCTGGCAGCGGCCGACCAGGGAGCCAGGGTGCTTCTGTTCGACGAAAACCCAGGGCTGGGCGGCCATACCCGCTTCACCAGCCACAACGCCCCCGACAGCATGGCCCAGCTGATCCAGCGGGTCAACGCCCATCCCCAGATTGAGCTGTTCCTGGAGAGCCATGTGCTGGGCTATTGGGAAGACAGCTGGCTCTCCGCCGTCTCCGGCCGGACCTTGTACAAAGTCCGGGGCAAGGCGGTGGTTTTCGCCACCGGCGCTTACGATCAGCCGCTGATTTTTGACAGCAATGATCTGCCCGGAATCATGCTCGGCTCGGCGGTACAGCGGATGATGGCGCTTTATGCCGTCAATATGGGCACCCGCGCGGTCATCGTCACCGCCAACGACGACGGCTGGCGGCTGGCGGCCGACCTGCTGGACGCCGGGCTGGCGGTGCCGGCCATCGCCGACGAACGGCCCGCCTTCGAGAGTGAGCTGGTGGCCAAACTGATTGCCGCCGGCGTCAACGTACTTTGGCAGCACACCGTGGTCGCCGCCGAGGGCAAGAAGCATGTCAGCCGGGCGATATTAGCGCCCACTGCCGCCGCCGACCATGATGCCGCCCTGACGGTCCGGTGCGATCTGCTGTGTGTCTCCATCGGCGCTTCCCCGGCCAACGATCTGCTCTACCAGGCAGGGGCCGACATTCAGTTCCAGCCGGAGTGCGGCGAGTTTAAGGTGGCCTCCACCCCTGATCACATTTTTGCTGCCGGGCGGCTGACGGGCCAGCGCAGCGCCAAATCCCAGCTCGCTTCCGGCCATTTCGCGGGGCTGCAAGCGGCTCTCTATCTGGGGCTGATCGGCGCTGAAAGTTTAGCGGCAGCTGAGGCCGTGCCGGCAGATATGGGCCCCAGAACCTCGACCCTGGTGAAGAACCCGGGCAAAGGGAAACGGTTCGTCTGCTTCTGCGAGGATGTCACCGACAAAGATTTGGCCCAGGCCATCGCTGAAGGGTACCACAGCGTGGAGCTGCTCAAACGGTACAGCAGTATCTCCATGGGCCCCTGCCAGGGGAAGATGTGTACGGTCAACGCCATTCAGTTGAGCGCCCGGGAAAACAACGCGACCGTTGCCGAGACCGGCACAACCGTCTCCCGCCCGCCCACCACGCCAGTCAGCCTGGCCTCCCTGGCGGGGCAGCATATGGAGCCGGTGAAAGTAACCCCCATCCACGATTGGCACCTGCGCAACAGCGCTAAGATGATGAATGCCGGTCTGTGGAAACGGCCGGAGCATTACGGCAACCCGCTGGTGGAAGTCAAAGCGGTGCGGGAAAAGGTGGGCATCATCGACGTCAGCACCCTGGGCAAACTGCGGCTGACCGGCCCCGGCGTGGGCGCTCTGCTGGAGCGGATCTACGTCAACAAATGGGCCGATTTGCCCGTCGGCCGGGCCCGCTACGGGCTGATGTGCAACGACGAAGGGATCGTCATCGATGACGGCGTCACCGCCCGATTCGGCCCGGAAGAGTTTTACATGACCACCTCGTCTGGCGGCGCCCAGGGGATCTATGAGTGGATCCAATGGTGGCTGCAGTCCGGTTGGGGGGAGGGGGTGCACCTCACCCAGATGACCGATGAGTACGCCGCTTTCAATCTGGCCGGCCCCAACGCCCGGGCGCTGCTGTCGTCCCTGATCGGCGGCGACCTCAGCAATGAAGCGTTCCCCTATCTGCATGTGCGCGAGATGGACGTGGCTGGGGTCCCCTGCCGGCTGATGCGCCTGGGCTTCACCGGCGAACTCTCCTTTGAGATTCAC
>JAHEEY010000573.1 GCA_024640485.1 Chloroflexota bacterium
GGCAGGATTTCCCAGCCGCCTACGGTCAGGATGATCCGGTCATAGGGGCCGTTGGGTTCATAACCATTAACACCGTCTGTGGTCACTACTTGAACCTGGCCGAAGCCGGCCTCTTTCAGATGGCTGCCCGCCGATTCCGCCAGCTCAGCGTCAATTTCCACAGAAGTGACCTGTCCCCCATCTCCCACCAGATAGGCCATCAGAGCGGCGTTGTAGCCGGTGCCGGCACCAATTTCCAGCACGTGGTCGCCGGCACGCACATCGAGCTGCTCCAACATGATCGCCATCATCGCCGGCTGTGATGATGAGCTGACCACCTGGTCATTCTCAACCTTGGTGGGGATTGCCTGGTCGCTGTACACCTTTTCCAGCGGGACACCCGGCAGGAACTTCTGCCTGGGCACAGCCCGGAAGGCGGCGGCAATTCGCGGGCGCTTGAGATGCCCGTCGGCTTCTAGTTTTTCGATAAGGGCGTGATGAAGGATGTTGGCGTCGAGGTGTTTTTCAGCAGCGGCAGCAAAGGGATCAGTCGAGGGCATTGGTCATGTACAACCCATCCTGTTCAAATCCATGCTTGCGATAATAGTTGCGGGTGCCGATAGCGCTGATCACGGCGATCCGGCTGAATCCGGCGGCCTTGGCCATCACTTTCGCCTGGTCGACCAACTGCCATCCCAGGCCAATGTGCTGAGCGTCGCCCTGGCTTTCGTCTCCCAAGGGGAGTGAAGGGCCGTAAATATGGACTTCACGGATCATGGCGTGGCCGGCCAGCTCCGGCAGGGGCAGATCTTGATCCGGATCAGGCAGCGACAGCCGCAGGAAGCCAGCGATGCGGTCATCGTCAGTGACAAAGCTGAGGAAATGCTCCGTGGTGGCATCCGTCCGGTAGCTCTCTACCGTCAGCGTCAAATCATCCTGTTCTACCTTATCCCGGCGTACCTCGCGGCAGCGGATGCATTGGCATTTCAGCCCCCGTTTCTTCAACTGCTGCTGGGCCATCTGGCGCATATTGGCTTTCTTGTTCCCTTCCACCACCCGGGTGGTCGGGATGTCACGGATAATCCGGTTCAAACGGACATAGCGAGGGGTCTGCGCCTTGCATCCCACCAACAGCTCCAGCAGCTCGGCCTCAGTATACGGCTGGTACTCGCCGCGCTGGTAATTCTGGTACATCTCGGCATTTTCCAGCAGCATGCAGGGGTAGATTTTCAATTCATCAGGGCGGACCGCGATGTCGTCCCACAGCCGGCTGTAATCAGCCAGATCGCTTTCCAGAGTGGCGCCCAGCAGGTTGGGCATCCAATGGCCGTGGATCTTGTAGCCTGCCAGCCGCAGCAGCCGAAACGCCCGGCGGGTAGCGTCGGTATCATGCCCACGTTTGTTGATCGCCAGCACCCGGTCATCCATGCTCTGGATGCCCACCTGGACCTTGGTCACTCCCAAATAACGGAACCAGCGCAGCTCATCGGCATCGATATGGTCCTGGCGGGTCTCCACCACCAAGCCCACATTACGCCGCTTCCCTCTGGCGTTCAGCTCCTGGGCTTCCACCAATGTCTCGGCTTCCAGCTGATTCATAGCATCCAGGCACCGCTTAACAAACCATTCCTGGTAATCGCGGCGGTAGCTGGACCAGGTGCCCCCTAAAATGAGCAGCTCGATTTTCTCGGTGGGGTGGCCGATCTGTTCCAATGCGTTCAGACGGCTGACCGTCTGCTCAAAGGGATCAAAGGCATGCCGTTCGGCCCGCTGAGCGCCGGGCTCGTCGTGGAGGTAGCTTTTAGGCATGCGCACATCGGTGGGGCAGAAAACACATTTGCCGGGGCATGGGTAAGGTTTGGTCAAGACGGTAACCACAGTGACCCCAGCCTGACTGCGCACCGGCTTGGTCTGCAGCCGCAGCCGCACGTCGGGATCAAACTCCATGAAATCCAAATCGCACAGCTGCTGGTAGACATCCAACGCCTGGCTCTTGGAGAGCCAGGGCAGATCACGACGGGCATATTCACGCATCACATTGCCGTACCGCCTGCTGTTCAGCGGCTGTTGGGCCAGCAAAGCGTCGATCAGCTCCACAAATAGCGTTTCCCGGCCGTCGATGTCGACGGTCTCATTCCGGGCTTGCCATTCGGCATCTACCCGGTCCCGTTTCACTGCGGGGATGTATTCAAACTGTCGCGAAGCACTCATTCATTTACCGTCAATTGCTATTTCTATGGGTAGGAAACCATGACCGGCGGCCGGCGGGTGCGGCGCGTCCTGCGGCTTACTCATTCACTAATTCTACCATGGTCCGTAAGCTATCCACATCAAAGACGGTGATGTTCATGGTGGTCACTGGACTGTTCCGGTAGCGGCTAAGCCGTTCTCTAATACGCTCCTTAGGTCCCACCAGGGCGATTTCATCGATCAGGGCGGCGGGCACCTTCATCATCGCTTCTCCCTGCCGTCCGGAGAGGTACAGATCCTGGATCTCCTCCGCCTCCGCCTGGTAGCCGTAGCGGCCGGCGAGATCAGTGTAGAAATTCTTCCCTTTGGCCCCCATACCGCCGATATATAGGGCCAGCATCGGCCGCATCATGTTGTAGCCGATCTCCAGGTTGTCGGTGACGGCAACCGAGACCGTCGGGGCGATGTCGAACTGTGCGTACCCTTTGCCATCGCCAGCTTTGGCGAACCCTGCTTCAACCTGCGAACGGTAGACCGCATCGTACTTCTCGGGAGAAAAGAAGATGGGCAGCCAACCGTCGGCGATTTCAGCGGTCAGCTCCACATTCTTTGGGCCAATGGCAGCCAGATAGATGGGAATGTCGGGCTGGGCATTGAGGGTGCTCTTGAGCGGTTTGCCCAGTCCGGTGGCATCATCCCCCATGTAGGGGATCTGGTACACCTTGCCATCATGGGTCAGCCGCTCCTGCCGGCGGAAGATGGTCCGGAGGATATCGACGTATTCGCGAGTGC
>JAHEEY010000574.1 GCA_024640485.1 Chloroflexota bacterium
CGGCCGCCGGTACATCACCAGCCCGTGGGGCACGAAACTGAAATAGAAAATCAGCCAGGTGGCGAACACCGGCCCGCTGAACAAGATCAACGTCGCCAGCCCGCTGCTGACCAATGACAGCACCGAACTGATCAGCAGCAGCGGGATGTAAAATGCGAACCCGACTGAGATCAAGATCAGCAGAAAGCCCAGCATCTTCGCCCAGAACTGCGCCGTTGTCCTGGCCACCGAATTGAAGCTGCTCCGCAGCCTGCTCGCCGGCAGCACCTGATGGGTGGCGATTTGCGACATCAGCGTGAAATACAATGCCGTAAACAGCAGTCCCACCAGGCTGATCAGCAGGAACAGCCCCGCCCAGCCCCAAACACTGTTCAGCTCCACCACCTGAACCGGCAGCGGCGTACGCTCCGGCATCGCGCCAACCAGGAACGCCGGCACGCCGATGATCGGCACGCTCAAGCTGCTGAATAAATTCGTCCGCGGCGCCAGCGCTATCAGCGCGTCCAGGTTCAACCCGGCCAACGCCGCTTCGTCCTGCCACATGCCCGCCATGCGCTCAATGATCAAGCGAAAACTGAGTCGGGGTCCGAGCCAGAAGAAGATATCCAGCATTACCGGGATGACCAGCAGCCACAGATGTTTTGCGGTCGCGTCAAAGCCGGCAGCTATGGTGTTTAGTACACCGGGAGGAGGAGCGATTTGTTCATTGCCTTGCATAATTTTCAACCGTTCAATTTTATCACACCTGTTCTATATTAGCGAGTCTCACCGCCCTTCAAAACCCGCCAGGAAAACAGCTCTAACCTGCCGCTAAACTCCCCATTTCCGTCGTTCTAAACGGGGCAAATCTAACCGTTCAATTATACCCCTATCACGCCAGTGCCGCCTTCATCTGGCCCCTCTTCGCGGGCTGCCGCTGCCGGCACCCGTTGTCCGAATTTCCCCTCCCAATGCCGCAGAAACTATTGTCCTTGCCCTTGACCATTGTATAATCAGGGAATTGGTCCGCCGTTCGGTTTGCGTACGATTCCACCGAGGCGCACGCCATCACCGTCACCCTCATCGTCAGCTTCGCCCGCGTACGCCCCCGGCGCCAATTTGCGCGACCCTATTTTGTCACCATCTTGACACATTGTGATAGAATAGACGTCGACCCTTTTCACACCAAGTTGAAAAGGATACCTGCCGCCCCACATTTTGAATAATCGATCCAAGGAGAATCTTCATGGCCAATGTCCAGGAAATCGCCAATCGCATCGTAGATAATGTTGAACGAGTCATTGTCGGCAAACGATCATCAGTACAGCTGACCGTGCTTGGGCTGCTCTGCCAGGGACACATGCTGATTGAAGACGTCCCCGGTGTCGGCAAGACCGTTCTGGCAAAAGCGCTCTCCGCTTCCGTCGGCTGCAAGTTCCAGCGCATCCAATTCACCCCCGACATGCTCCCTAGTGATGTCACCGGCGTTTCCGTCTTCAACCAGAAAACCCGCGAATTCGAGTTCCGCCCCGGCCCGATCCATGCCCAAATCGTTTTGGTGGATGAGATCAATCGGGCCACGCCCAAGACCCAATCCGCGCTGCTGGAAGCGATGGAAGAGCGCCAGGTCACTGTTGACGGCCATACCTACCCCCTGGAACCCCCGTTCATGGTATTGGCCACCCAGAACCCGATCGAATATGAAGGCACCTTCCCCCTGCCCGAAGCCCAGCTTGACCGCTTCCTGATGCGCATCCGCCTCGGCTACGCCGAAAAGGAGCAGGAGATCGAAGTCCTCGATCGGCAGCAGCACCAACACCCCTTGGACAGCTTGTCCCTTGCCGTCACCGTCGAGGAACTCCAGGCCGCTCAGACCGCCATCAAAGATATCTACATAGACAACTACATCAAGAACTACATCGTCGAGATCGTCCGCCGCACCCGGCAGCACCCCGACGTCTATCTTGGTTCCAGCCCCCGCGGCGCCCTGGCGCTGTACCGCCTCGGCCAGGCGCGAGCCGCCATGTTCGGCCGTGACTTCGTCCTGCCCGACGACATCAAGGCCCTGGCCACCGTCGCTTTGAACCACCGCATCATCGTCGGCCCGGCTGCCCGCATCAAAGATGTAGAGCCCTCCACCATCGTTGAAGACATTCTTGACCGCGTCCCTGTGCCCGGCGCCCAGGCGAAGGCATAACGCATGTCAAACCGCCGCACTGGCATCTTCCTGGCCGCCCTTGCCGCCTTGATCGCCGGCCTGATCACTGGGCGGAGCATCATGTTCAACCTTGCCTACATGCTGGGCTTCGTGATCATAGGCTCCTTCGCTTGGGCTTACGCCAACATCAATTGGGTCCATCTCTCCCGCAACACCCGCACCCGCCGCACCCAGGTAGGCCGCCCGCTTGAAGAACGGTTCACCGTTCGCAACACCGGTTTCCTGCCCAAGCTTTGGCTGGAGGTGCGCGACGCCACCAATCTTCCCGGCCACCAGCCCAGCTATGTCATCAACAACCTGGGCCGGAAGAGCAATTTCACCTGGCGCGCCACCACCATCTGCCAGCAGCGCGGCCGCTATCAGTTGGGCCCCATCCGGATTCGCACCAGCGACCCCTTCGGGCTCTTCCCCATGGAACGGGATTGGCCCGCCACCAACAATGTGGTCGTCTACCCCCTCACCTTTGAGCTGCATCAGTTCGCCCTGCCTATCGGCCTGCTCCCCGGCGGCGACGCCTTACGCCGCCGCACCCATTACGTCACCACCAATGCCGCCGGCGTCCGGGATTACGCCCCGGGCGACAGCTTCAGCCGCATTCATTGGCGCTCCACCGCCCGCCGCGACCGCCTGGTTGTCAAAGAGTTTGAGCTGGACCCCATGGCCGATATCTGGATCGTCCCCGATATGGCCATCTTCTCTCATATCGCCCCCACCCATCCCATCAGCGCCAGCCTCAGCTTGAACACCTTGCCCGCCTGGATGCG
>JAHEEY010000575.1 GCA_024640485.1 Chloroflexota bacterium
AGCGGGCCACAGCCGGGGCAATCGCCAAAGCGGTCAGGCCGAAAAATGGGAACAGGGAAAGCTGGAAGCCGATCTGTGTCTTGTTCAGGCCCAGTTCGCTGAGGAATAGAATGAACACAGAGCCAAAGAACGTGAATTGGGCAAAAATGGTGTTGGCTGAATTGGCGGTGATCCGCCAGGGCAAGCCCTTCATTTTCTCGACATTGGTTGGTTCTACATTCATGCCGCAATTATATGCCTATTAACCAGATTGGTGAAAAGTTTCATCAATCGCGGCGTATATTGCCGGCGGCATTTTGCGCGGCTTCCGATTGACGCTGTGCAGCCCCAGAACTCTCAGTGCGACGATGCGAGAGCCGGTTGATCCGTTGGCGCTGGTGATTATCACCCTCATTTAGATGTGTGCCTGCAAGGGTATCAGCAGATGTCAAAAACCGTTGAAATGCGGGCTGGAGTTGACTCGATTCCCGTGAATCAGGTCGCAAGGGGGAACTCCCAGTATGCCTCTGAAAATAGGACTAATGGCACGCCTGATTAGCGTCGCATAATAGAACCTACTAGATGGATTTTACTGGAGTAGACTATGGAATCAGTTTGGTTCGTGACCATCTGGGGCATTCGCTTCCAGAGGGCAGATGTATCTCATTATGAGCAGGTTCAGATTTTAGAATATCCTGGGTAGTTGTCTCTACGGTAGCTGCCCAACTGTCGTTTGGAAATATGGGAGCTAAGGCGTTGAATAATCCCTTGTCGGATCAAAAACAGTTGACTCTGCGTAGCCTGCTGGCCAAATTAGATAATCTGAAGGAACTGCAGACGGATCCCGAATTGCAGCTCATCGAATTGCAGCGAGATGAGGTGTTGTTCGAAGAGGGGGACGAAGCTGACGGCATGTACATCGTCGTTGCCGGCGTCCTGGGGGTGCGCACAAAACTTCCCGACGGCACCGAAACGATTATTGACAAATTGGCCCCGGGCGCCACGGTGGGCGAATTGGCCGTGCTAAGCGGACAGCCGCGCACGGCGACAGTTTTTGCCATCAACAATGCCGGCTTGATTCACCTGTCTCAGTCAAGTTTCGAGCAAATGACCAAAGCAGACCAGGGTCAGCTGGTCGATATCGACAAGACGGTGGTTGAGCGCTGGCGGCGGCTGCAGTTGGCCAGCATCCTGCAGGACCTCTTCGGCCAATTTGAGACGGACGAGCTGCATCAGCTTCAAAGCCAGCTCTCCTGGCGGCATCTGTCCAACGGTGACAAGTTGTTTAGTCAAGGCGATGCTGCCGACGGGATGTATATTATGGTGTCAGGCCGTCTGCGGGAGAAAAACGCGCCTTCCGGAAGCGAGCACAATACGGCTGTTGAATACGCGGCCGGCGACACAGTCGGAGAATACGCCCTGTTTACCGATGATCTAAGGACTACCACCGTATTCGCGGTGCGAGAAACCGACGTCGTTTATCTGACCAAGTCTGTCTTTGAAGAGCTGACCCGTCAACGTCCTGAATGGCTGCGCAAGATCGCCCTCACGCTGGTGCTGCGTCAACAGCAGCTCCTCAATCAGACCAAGCCTTTACCACCTACGACATTGAACATTGTGCTCATGCCTGCCAGCCAATCGGTTGACACCAACATGTTTGCCCGTCAACTTGGTGCCGCACTGGAGAAATCTGGCTCGGCGCTGCTGCTGGACAGCTCGCGGTTTGATGAACTGTATGGCCGGCCGGATGCGTCGCAGACCCCACCGGGAGCGCCTGAAAACGCGGCGATTACAGCTTGGATTGGCGAGATGGAGGCCAAATACACCTATCTGCTGTTTGCCGCGGATTACTCAGCAGGTCCGTGGACGGAGCGCTGCATCAACCAGGCAGATCGGGTGCTGATCATTGCCAACCCAGCGGAAGATCCGGCCCCCGGTGTTGCAGAGCAGATCTTGACTGGTGTCGAAGTTCCGTTACGCACCGAATTGGTACTGTGGCATTCACCAGCTACGGAAAGGCCCCAGGGGACCAGTGCCTGGCTGGACGGTCGTGACCTGCATTCGCACCATCACATCCGGCAGGAAGATGCTGGCCATATGGACCGGCTGGCGAGAAGGTTGACCGGAAAAGCCGTCGGCCTGGCGCTGAGCGGCGGCTCAGCCAGGGGTTTTGCCCACTTGGGCGTGCATCGAGCCATAGAAGAACTGGACATTCCCATCGACTATGTCGGGGCGACCAGTATGGGCGCGGTGCTGGGCGCTGCCATCGTCACCACCGGATCAAATCGTGAATTGATGGACGTATCCAAGGCGGCCGCCAATCCTAAAGTGCTGTTTGATCGGACCCTGCCGCTGACGTCCATCATGGCCTCCAAGAAGGTAACGCAGTTCACCAAGGATTTCTTCAAGGATCTGCGCATTGAAGATCAGTGGATTCCTTTCTTCTGTATCGCCACCAATATCACCACCGCTCAGCGAGTGATCATCCAGCGCGGCCCCCTCTGGCGGGCGGTGCGCTCGTCGATGGCTATTCCCGGTGTGTTTGCACCGGTCATAGAGGATGGCGAGATAATCGTCGACGGCAATGCTATGGATAATTTCCCGGCTCGCCTGTTGGCTGAATTCACCGAGAGCGACAGGATTATCGGCGTGAACGTCTCCCGCTACAAGGAAAAGAAGCGGCAGTACGATTTCGACAGCAGTATTTCCGGCTGGGATATCTTGTTCAGCCGGCTTAACCCGTTCGCCAAAGGTAAACGCGCGCCATCGATCGTCAGCTTGATCCTGCGCACCCAGGAAGTAAACAGTGCCCAGCGGGCCCGAGAAGAAGAGGGATATGTGGACCTGATGATCCTTCCCGAGATAAAAAGGGGTCGGCATGTTGGAATTCCAGAAATACGAACTGATCACCCAACTTGGCTATGAGTCCGCTTTGGAACCTCTCAGGGAATGGAAACAGCGGCGGCTCAGC
>JAHEEY010000133.1 GCA_024640485.1 Chloroflexota bacterium
ATCAGCAGCAGGCCGCCCAGGGCATTGGGGTCCACGGAAGTGCCGATGGCCCGCTCTGAGAGGGCCGGGTTCTCCTCGATGTAGCGGATGACCCAGCCGCCGGGATAGCCCAGCCGCTGCAGGGCATTGAGGAACTCGTTGGCGGTATCGTCGGGCAGCAGCCACAGGCCGATGGCCACCAAACTGGCGCCGGCACCTGCCAGCAGCACCGCTTTCACCAACCTTTCCAGCCGGTCGGCGTCGGCGCAGTAATCGACCACCACCAGCACAAAAGAGATGCTGATGATCAGCTCGGCGAAGTGACGGATCAGATTGGAGGTCAAAGGGCCGTTGTTGAGGCCAAAGATAAAGGCGAAGACGGCCACGATGATGAAGATAACCAGCGGGCCGGTGATCGGGGCGGTGATCACGGTGCGCTGCCGTCCAGTGACGATAGCCAGGGCCCAGACGGCCACCACCGCGCCCAAAGCCAGGTCCAGGAAGGTGGGGGTGACTCCGATGTCGATGGGCAGGGTGGCGAAGGGGAGCAGGCAGATGACCCCGATGACCCCCCAGAAGCCGACTTCAATGTCGCGGATGACGATGAAGGCGACCAAGACCGCCAGCAGCGCCGCGGCGGCGACCAACGGGCCGCCAAAAGCGAGCAGCAAACCGCCGACAATGGCCATCAAGCCGGCCAGCAGGCCGACGGAAACAGCAGGTCTTGAGAAGTCCAAAGGCGTCATCATCCCCCTAGTCTACCCGAACTTTGGTCAACAGCAGAAAGTCTTCCTGGGTGATCCGGCCGTCGGCGCTGACCAGCTGCAGCCGGGCAAAGCCGCCATCGGCGGCCCGGGTGTAGATCCCCAGGTGGATGGGGTACACCCCCGCCGGGCTTTCCGGATTGAGGGCCAGGGGCAGCTCCAACCGCTGCAGTTCGCCCAGGGGCCAGCTGCCGGTCCCTTCCGGGGGGGCCAGGTCGAAGCTGGCCCAGCGGGTGGTGTCGTCGTCGACCACCTGGGCGAAGAAGGTGTAGCCGGGCAATCCTTCAGCCAGCGGGCGCCAGTAGAGCGCCAGGGCCAGGGAATCGCCGGCAGCCGCTCGCCTGGGAGCCAGTTGAAAGCCGACCAGTTCCAATTGATCGCCAAAGTTGACCGAGACCGGGTTGGGCAGATCCCCGGGCCGGCTGTCCAGCTGGATGGCGCTGAGCACGGCGGCATCGCCGCCGCCGGCGACCGGCAGCCGCTGCCCGCTGGTAAAGTCGTACCAGCCGACGGTCAATTCCAGCTCAGCCGGGGCCACGGCGGTCTCCGGAATGGAGAGCCGGTAGCGGCTGACCATCTGTTCGCCAGCCGGCAGCAGCGAGGTGGGGCGCAGCCCTTGAGCGGGGTACATATCCCGCTGGGCCGCCGGCAGTTCCAGCACCGGGTCATTCAAATGGACGAAACTGCTCCAATCGCGGCTGGTGGGGGCCAGCAGGCGCCATACCAGGGTCAGCTCCAACTGCCCGCCGGGCTGGATCTGCCCGTCCCCATCTACCGGCTGGGCGCTGAAGCTGTCCAGCCGCAGCAGCGGGGTGCCGCCGTCAGGGTCGAGAAACTCGACTGCCAGGGGGGTCTGCGCCGGCAGTTCGTCCGGCTGGAAATGTGCGGGGTCATAGGCAGGTTTGATCCACAGGAAGGGGGCGGCGGCGGCGATGAAGAACATCAGCCCGGCCAGGGAGCCGATAAGCCAGCGGGCCGGGCGGCGGGGCAGCCAGCCGGCCAATCCGGCGACCATGAGCACATTCAGAGCGGAGATGGCGGTGAACACCAGCCGCCCTTGTGAAGACCAGGTGGTGGTGGCCCAGGTGATCAAGCCGTAGATTACCGCGGCGGCGAAGAGCAGGCAGACGACCAGGGCGAAACGGGATTCGACCATCGCCATCAGCCGCGCCAGCCAGCGATTGAGGGCCGGCGCTGAATGCGGCTGATTCTGGTCAGCGGGCCGGCTCTGATGCCAGGCTGACTTCAAGGTGCGAGCCAGGTAACCGAAGAAACCGGCCACACTGAGCAGCATGACGCTGTTGAGCAAGCTGTAGATCCAGGGAACCATGGGCAGGTTGACGCCGCCGAACAAGCCCCAATAGGACATCAGGAAGCCGCGGCGTTCGTCCCACAGTTGGGCCAGGGAGGCGGGTTGGGCCCGCTGTCCCAGGACGGCGATGAAGGCGTTCCAGCCCAGCAGGTCGCCGTACAGCTGGATGTTGCGGGCATACCACCAGCCGGCGACCAGCAGCACCGGCAGCATCAACAGGGCGAAGTAGAGGATCGACTGCCCCAGGACTTTCATCCATGCCGGCAGCGGCAGCGGTTCTTTCTCCCCGTCGGCAGCCAGCTGCCAGCGGCTGATCAGGACGGTGCCCCAGGCCAGGGGCAGCAGGGCGAAGGTGCCTTCCTTGGTCAGCAGGGCCAGGCCGATGACCAGCCCCAAAACCAGCCAATCCTTGACGGCAGCGTGCCGCCGGCCGATATAGCGGATCATCAGCAGGGCAGCCAGCGAGGCCAGGGGAATGGCCAGATTGTCGTTGTTCACGGCGCCGCTGATGAACAGGAACATGGGCATGAAGGCGTTGACCGCCGCCGCGCCCAGGCCGATTTCCGGCCGGTCTGGGGCCAGTTCGGCGCCGATGGCGTAGGTCAGATAGACGGTGACCGCCCCCAGCAGCACCGAGAAAAGGCGGACGATGCGCACCGCCAACAGGGTCCCCTGCCAGGGGCTGGCCGCCGGGTCGTGGATGGCCAGGTTGTTGTTGCCGTCGTCGGTCAGAACGCCGTTGTCGACGTGGGGATTGAGCCAGCGGATCTGCTCCATGTCGCTGGCGTCGACCCAGAATGTCAGGGCGGCGCCGACGTAATAGTACAGCGGCGGCTGGCTGGCCTCCTGCTTCCAGGGGCCGGCCTGGGCGGGGTCGAACACCTGCACCGGCAGCGGGTTGCCGTCAGCCAGGTGGCGGATCATGGGGTAATGCCACAGCTCGTCGGACGCTTCGAACACCGGGGTGATCAGGGCGTAGACGGTTCCCAACAGCAGGTAGAGCGCCAGGATCAGCGCCAGAAGTCGTTTCTCAATCATAGAGGGGTGATTTTACTGGCAAAAGCGGTTCTTGTCAGCGATGTTTTCACTACGCGGCGGCTGCGGCACAGCGCTGGTGGAAGAATTCGGCGGTGCGGGCGGCAATCACATCCCAGGTGAACAGATCGGCCACCACTTTGGCCCCCGACCCCAGCTGAAGCCGCAGGGGCTCATCCTGAAACAGCTCCTGAACGGCGGCTGCCAGGGCACCAGCATCATTAGGGGGTACCAGATAGACGTTATGCCGGTGGCGCAGCTCCGGGGCGGCGGCCCGCGGCTCGGTGGTCAGCAGGGGGCGGCCGTGGGCCAGGGCGGCCATCAAGGTCCCCCGGCGCAGGGAAACCCCGTCCCGGTAGGGCATCACCATCAGGTCAGCGGCATGGAGATAAGCGGACACTTCCGCCTCCTCCACAAAACCGGTCCAGTGGACCCGCCGGGTGAGCCCCATGGTGTCGATCTGCCGGCGCAGGATCGCTTGGAAGCTCTGATTATTGTCGGGATCGCTGCTGCCGGTCTGCCCGCCGATGAACAGCAGATGGGTGCCCTCGCCGGCCTGGCGCAGCGCTTCCAGCAAGGTGTCGGCCCCTTTGCTTTCGTTGAGGAAGCCGAAATAGCCCAGCAGCCGGTCGCCTGGTTTCAGGCCCAGCCGGCGGCGGACGGCGGCGGTCTCTTGGGGATCGGCGGCGCGGGACGGGATGTTGGAGCCGATGGGGATTTGGGCGGCAGGGGTGTCGCATCGCGCCGCCAGCGCCTGATGGTCGGCGGCGTTGGTGGCGATGACCCCGGCAGCCTGCCGGGCCATGAAGGTGACCGCCCCCTCTCTAAGCCGGCCCGCCTTGGGGAAGAGATAGGGGACCCGCAGGTCGTGGAAGGTGACCACCGTGGGGACCACCCCTTTCAGCCGCCAGGGGAGCAGGTTGACTGCCGGGCTGCGCATATCGTAAGCGGCGGCCTGGTACTGGATATTGACGATATCCAGCTCATGGCGAATGATCAGGTCAGTGACTTCGCTGACCGATTTCCAGCGCCACTTACGGATATGGGGGTAGACCAGGAAACCGCCGCCGTCGACCGGCTCTTTCAGCTGCCGCCAGCTGCGCCGGTCCAGGGGCGGACGGGCCTCTTTGTCGGTGATCACATGGAGTTGGTGTCCGGCGGCGGCCAGCGCCCTGGCCATCTCCTGGGTATAGGCGCCTACCCCACCTTCCATGGGGGGATATTCGCCGGTGACCAATCCAACTTTCAACGGGTTCATCATGTCGGGATCGAAAGCGCGCGGGAGAATCCGCTAGCCGGTGATCAACCCCTCGAACATGGTGGCGACTGGATGTCCGCGCCACTTGAGCAGCGAGAGGGCATAGGTACGGCGCAAGGCGTCGAAATCCGCTTTTTTCTGGCGGGCGGTCAGCTTTCCTGCCATGGGCAGCCCGCCGTCGACCACTTTCATCAGGTCCAGGTCGTTCAATTTATGCAGAGCGACCAGTTCCGGCCGGAAATCGACGGGCACTTTGCTCAGGTTGGGCGGCGCGCCGCTGCGAATCGCCTGCAGGACGACCTCCTGCAGCGACCATCCTGAGGCGTCAGCCACCTCCTGCAGATCATGGTACAAATCCGCCGGCAGTTTGATCTGAACTTTCTTGTCAGCCATGTTTCACCTCTTGTATACCTTGACGGTATCATATGCTAATTGGGGGAGATGAGCAATGGCGCTCCCCGCTTACATCCCGGCAGGCTTCAGCCCCGACAGGAGCACCTGCCAGTAGGCCCGCACCCGCTGCCAGCGCAGCTGCCGCCGGTGGCCGATGACCCCTTTGGCCAGCTCGACCAGCAGCTGAAAGGTGTAGTTCTTCAGCAGGACTACACGCAAAATCCAGGCGGTGCCTTGGCTGTGAAATTTGTAGAAATAGCGCAGCTTGGCCCGCTGGAAGTTGATGTGCCGGGCGGTGACCGCCTGTTCGCTGCTCTTGCCCTCGTGGTGGATTACCTTTGCCGAGGGCAGATAACGCACTTTCCAGCCGGCATCCTTGATCCGCCGGCACCAGTCCAACTCCTCAGAATACATGAAATACGCCTCATCCATGCCGCCGACCTGGGCGGACACCTGCCGGGGGACCATCAAGCAGGCGCCCACCACCCAATCGATGTCCGCCTCGGCGTCATCGGGCAGGTCCTGGGCGTAGTAGCGGCGCAGCACCCCGGGGCCAGCCGGGGCCAACCAGGTGCTTTCCAGCAATCCGGTGAGCAGCGTAGGGAAACGGCGGCGGGAGGACTGCACCGAGCCGTCGGGGTTGAGAAGCATCGGCCCCACCCCGCCGACCTCTGGGTGCCCGTCAAGATAGGCGACCAGAACGCTCAATGCGTCGCCGACGACTTCGGTGTCGGGGTTGAGCAGTAAAATGTGGCGCCCGGCAGCCTTTTCGATGCCGATGTTGTTCCCCCTTGGGAAGCCGACATTCTCGCCGCAGGCGATCAGCCTCACCCAGGGGAACTGCGCCGCCACCATGGCGGCACTGCCGTCGGCGGAGGCGCCGTCGACCACGATGGTTTCCAGGGCAAGATCGCCTTGGCCAGCAGCCACCGAACGGAGGCAGGCTGCCAGCAGCGTCTTGACGTTCCAGCTGACGATGATGATGGAGAGGTCCAGCGGCTGGGCGGCAGGGGTTGGCGCGTTCATCAGTTCCCTGCCTCCAACCGAAACAGCCGGGCGGCGTTTTCGCTGGTCTGGCGGCCGATCTCGTCCGGCGACACCCCCCGCAGTTCGGCGATGCGCTCGGCCACATAGGCCACATAGGCGGGCTCATTCCGTTTTCCCCGCCGCTGCTGTGGGGCCAGGAAGGGGGCGTCGGTCTCGATCAACAGCCGGTCGATGGGGACATTGGCGGCCACCTGGCGGAGCTCATCGGCGTTCTTGAAGGTGATCGGGCCGGTGATACCGATATAGAAGCCCATCTCCAGGAACTGTTGGGCGTCATCCCAGCCGGCGGAGAAGGAGTGGAGCACCCCGGCCCTCTCCCGATTGGCCGCCGGCGAAACAGCCAACTGCTGGATCAGCGCTTCGGTCGCTTCCCGGTTGTGCAGGATGACCGGCAGCTCCAACTCAGCCGCCAGGGCCAATTGGGCGGCCAGCGCCTGCCGCTGCGTTTCCGGGGGGGATTTGTCCCAGTAGAAGTCGAGGCCGATCTCGCCCACAGCCACCACTTTGGCGGCGGCGGCTTTTTCCCGGATCAGATCGATCCAGTCCGGCTGCCAGCCGGCGGTGGAGGTGGGATGGATGCCGACGGCGGCGTAAACGGATGGATGAGCGGCCGCCAGCGACAGGACGGTATCGAGGTTATCCCGATCCACGGCGGGAACCACCATATGGGTGACGCCGGCAGCGGCGGCCCGGGCGATCACCTGGTCGCGGTCAGGCTCGAAGCGGTGGAAATCGAGGTGGCAGTGGGAGTCAATTAGCTTCATCTGGGTGCCGCTCAGCTTCTTTGGAGGAATAAGGGTGCCGGTTGGCTGGCGCCTGGGAGCGGCAAACTACTCTCTGTCCGCCGCGTCCTGGCGAATCTTTTCCATGAACTCGTCGGGCACCTGCACCGCCACCAATTCACCGCGGGCGCATTCCACGCCGCCGGCAAACAGCGATGAACTCACCACCACTTTACGGCCCTTGATCTCCTTGACCACTGCCCGAACTTCCAGGGGGCCGTTTATGGGGGTCGGCTTGAGATAGTCGACATGCAGTGAAGCAGTCAGAAAGCGGAAGTCGGGCTGGCTGCCCATCTCCCGCCCAGCCTGCCGGTACGCCGCCGCGGCGGCGGTACCGGTGCTGTGACAGTCGATGAGCGAGGCGATCAAGCCGCCGTAGACGTAGCCGGGGACGGCGGTGTGATAAGGGGCCGGTTGAAAGGTGCAGACCGATTCATCCCCCTCCCAGCGGCTCTGGATATGCAGGCCGTGGGGGTTCAGCCGTCCGCAGCCGTAGCAATGGCTGGTGTCATCCGGATAGAAATCTTGAAACGCCTTGTCAGTCATCATGTTGGTACCGGCGCCTACCGCAATCCGGCGATGCGCATACCGTCTTCCAGGATGTCGTTCACCCGGTCGGCGTGGGTGGTCTCGCAGTAGACCCGGATAATCGGCTCGGTGCCGCTGAAACGGATCAGCATCCAGCCGCCGTCTTCCATGATGAATTGGAAACCATCAATAGTGACGATGCCGGTGCATTTGAGGCCGCCAATGGTGGCCGGTTTGGCGCTGGCCACCCGGCTGAATATCGCCTCCCGCTGGGATTGGTCAAAGCGGCTGTCAATGCGCTCGTAATAATGGGGGCCGACTTTCTCGAACAGCAGGTCCAACAGCTGGGAAGGTTTCTTGCCGGTGCGGACCATCAGGTCCAGCAGGAAGAGGCCAGCCAGGATGCCGTCTCGTTCGGGGACATGGTTTTGGAAGGCGTAGCCGCCGCTCTCTTCACCGCCGATCAAGGCGTTGACTTCCACCATCTTGGGGGCGATGTATTTGAAGCCGACGCCGGTCTCATGGACCGGTACGCCGTACATCTTGCCCAATTTATTGAGCATCTTGGTGGTGGAGATGGTCTTGACGATGGGGCCGCGGTCGCCGCGGACTTCCAGGAAGTAGTAGCCCAGCAAGCCGTAGACCCGCAGCTGGTCGATGAACTGGCCGTTTTCGTCGCCGAAACCGACCCGGTCGGCGTCGCCATCGTTGATGATAGCCACGTCGGCAGCGGTCGGTTTGACGAAGCTCAAGCCGTGGTCCACATTGGGCGGGATCGGCTCGGGGCGGCTCATGTGGGGGAAGATGGGGTTGCGCACATTGTGCACTTCGTGGATCTTGGTCTTGCCGCCGGCTAACAGGTTGGGGAACCAGCCGGCGCCGTTGCCCCACATGCAGTCGACCAGCACATTGAAGCCGGCAGCCTTGATCGGCTCCATATCAATCAGCCGGCCCAGCTGGGTGATGTAGGCCGGATCGGCGTCGAATACGGTGACCAGGCCGTCGCTCTTGGCGTCGTCCAACCGCATCGTTTTGACCCCGTCGATTTCGGGAATGGCCGCCTCAATTTTGGTCAGGTTGTGGGGCGGGATAGCGCCGCCGTTGGGGTCGCGGACTTTGAAGCCGCAATCTTCCGGCGGGTTGTGGCTGGCGGTGATGTTGATGGCCCCGCCAGCTTTCTTGTCGACAACCGCGTAGGAGATGGTCGGTGTGGGGGTGGCGTCATTGGTGAGCCATACGTTGATCCCATTGGCGGCCATCACTTCGGCGGCAGCGGCGGCAAAATGATCGGCGCTGAACCGTTTGTCGTACCCTATGACCACCCCTTTGCCGGCCAACCCTTCGGCATGCATGAAGGTAGCGAAGCCCTGAGCGCAGCGGCGAAGGTTATCGAATGTGTAGTCGTCGCCAATACGGGCGCGCCAACCATCGGTCCCAAACTTAATCGCGGTCATCTCTCTACTCCTGTATGAGGAAATGGGCGCCTGGCGGCGGCCCGAAAGTTGCCCTGAGGCTTACATAGGGGTCCTGCCGTCTTGCAGCATCTGCAGATCGGCATCGACCATCATTTTCACCAGCCCGGCGAAATCCACTTTCGGCTCCCAGCCCAAAGTCGACTTCGCCTTGCCCGGGTTTCCGACCAACAGATCTACTTCAGCCGGGCGCATATATTTAGGATCCTGGACCACATAATCATGCCAGTCCAGATTTACCGCCCCGAAGGCCAGCGTGAGGAACTCCTCAACGGAATGGGTCTGACCGGTGGCGACCACGAAGTCGTCCGGCTTGTCCTGCTGCAGCATCAGCCACATCGCTTCCACATAATCGCCGGCGAAACCCCAGTCGCGGCGGGCGTCGAGGTTGCCCAGGCGGAGCTCATCGGCCAATCCCAACTTGATCTTGGCCACATGGTGGGTGATTTTGCGGGTCACGAATTCCAGGCCGCGGCGGGGGGACTCGTGGTTGAAGAGAATACCGGAGTTGGCGTGGAGATCGTAGCTTTCCCGGTAGTTGATGGTGATCCAATGTCCGTACACTTTGGCCACACCGTACGGGCTGCGGGGGTAGAACGGGGTGCTTTCCCCCTGGGGGACTTCCACCACTTTGCCGAACATCTCGCTGGAGCTGGCCTGGTAGAAGCGGATCTTGGGATCGACGGTGCGGATGGCGTCCAGCAGCCGGGTGACGCCCAGGGCAGTCACCTCGCCGGTGAATACCGGCTGGTTCCAGGAGGTCTGCACGAACGATTGGGCCGCCAGGTTGTACACTTCCTCAGGGCGATGCTCCTCCAGCAGATGGAACATCGATACCTGGTCCAGCAGATCGCCGGGGACCAAGGTCAATTGATCCTGGATGCGGGCGATGCGGTGGAAATTCTCGGTGCTGGTGCGACGCACCATACCGACCACCTCATACCCTTTGTCCAGCAGAAACTCAGCCAGATAAGATCCATCTTGGCCGGTGATACCTGTGATTAATGCTTTTGGCATTTAGTTGTCTTCCTCACGTAAAAATTTCTTGTCACTGCAGCCAGGGATTATAGCCCAGCCGCCTATTAGGGTAAACCATTGCCGGCAAAGATAGCCATTTCACCGACATAGCGTTGCGTTTGAGTAGGATTTCCGCAGGAGGGCGAGCGTCTCAGCCGGGCCGGTCCACGCCGGCGCCGGCGCTTGTTTCGACTGGCTGGGCCTCTGGCACTGGCAGCTGCCGGCGGAGCACTCGAAAACCGACATCATTATAACAGCTCTCGGGAAGAATGCTCAAGCGGCAGGTGGTGCGCAGATCCAGATCACGGTAGCGGAAGGCGCCGCCGCGCAGGGCCCGGTAGCTGCACGATTCATCAAACCAGCTGGCCGTCCACTCCCAGACGTTGCCGCTCATATCGGCGCAGCCGTAAGGGCTGTCCCCGGCTGGGGAGTAGCTGCCCACCGGAGTAGTATGGCCAACCTGCATGTCGAAGTTGCACAGGGCGGGCGTAGGCAGGGCCTCGCCCCAGGGAAAGGGAAGGCCAGCAGCGCCGCGGGCCGCTTTCTCCCATTCCAGCTCGGTGGGCAGCGAACAGCCGCACCATTGGCCGAAAGCGACGGCGTCGGCCCAGTAGATATTGACCACCGGATGGTCGTGGAGCGCG
>JAHEEY010000134.1 GCA_024640485.1 Chloroflexota bacterium
CGACGGTGGCCCCGAATCCGCGCATACCCAGAACCCACAGGACAATCACAAAGAGGGTCGTGGCAAGCGCGGCCCACTGCATTCTGTTCCCCAGCCGCTTGATGCTGGTGCGGTACCACATTGTAAGGGGGGCAACGCCCATCAAAATCATCAGGAGGGCGAAGAGGGGGGCCAGCGCTTGTTCATAAACGGGCGGGCCAACAAACCCTTTTTCACCGGTTACCAGTTCAGTAATGATCGGGTAATTGGTGAACAAGAAAACGATAGCCAGGATGGCCAGAATGAGGAAGTTGTTGTAAAGAAAAGCCGCTTCCCGGGACAGCAATGAAGTCAGGCTGTTCTTCGAGGCCAGCATAGCGCGCCGCTTGTTCATCCAATAGGTGGAGAAGACGAACATGAAGGCGATGAATCCGAAGAAGAGCGGGCCGATGGCAGATTCAGCAAAGGAATGTACTGAAGAGATGACACCACTGCGTACAATGAATGTGCCGTAGATTACCAGGCTGTAGGTCAGGACAACCAGGAACATGTTCCACATTTTGAACATATTCCGCTTTTCCTGAATCATGACTGAGTGCAAGAAGGCTGTACCGGCCAGCCAAGGCATCAAGGATGCGTTTTCTACTGGATCCCATGCCCAGTAGCCACCCCAACCGAGGACATCGTAAGCCCAGCGACCGCCCAGAATCAGGCCCAGGCTGAGGAACAGCCAGGCAATCAACGTCCAGCGGCGCGTTGTTCGAATCCAGCTGTCATCTAGCTTGCCCGACATGAGCGCTGCCATAGCGAAGATATAGGGGATGATGAAGCCGGTGAAGCCCAGGTAAAGCATGGGTGGGTGAATGATCATCCCTGGGTGGCGGAGCAGCGGGTTCAATCCGTTGCCATCAGGTGGAATGACACTCAAACGGGCAAAGGGATTCTCAACAAAAAGCGAGATGGACAAGAAGAAGATTTGTGTGAAGCTGGCGACGAGCAACGCGTATGGCATCAGCTCCTGCTGCTCTTTCCACTTGCTGCTCATGCTGATGGATAGGAATCCTGCCAGGAGCAGGTTCCAGAAGAGAAGCGATCCGGCTTGTCCACCCCATAAGGCGGTTACCTTCAAGTAGGTTGGCATCTCAATACTGCTGACTCGCCACACATATTCAACAGAAAAGTCATTGTTCAACAATGAGACAATCAGCATCAGGGAGGCCAGAAAAACCAGCGGCAGTGTGGCAATGGTGGCATTACGGGCGCTCTTCACCCAGGCTGGCTTGTTCTGTTTGAAGCCGTACCATGAGGCACCCAGGGTGTAAATGGAGGTCAGAAGAGCGATGACTAGAGAAAAATAACCTAAGTCAGCTATCATGTTTGTTCACCTGTATACGTGCGGTAATATGATTGACCAGTGCGGGGGCGAAATGAAATTCGCCCGCCTGTCGTTGAGCCAATCATCGATATCTTGTGATGGATAAGTGTGATGTGACGGTAATCTACGACTCGGCAGTTGTTAGTTTTCGGTCGGTGCCATTTCTTCATACCGAGTGGGGCATTTGAGGAGAAGCCCACCAGGATTCACATGGAAGACGCCGTCAGAATCTGCGCTGCCTTCAACGATAGCTTGAGCCTCGTGCTGGAGTAAATCTGGCATAGGTTCGTTCATGGCGACCACATGCAGCGTTTTGCCTGGCTCTCGAACGCTATCCATGATGTCGAACTCGAGACGGGAAGTAACAGAGTCAATCTGGGTAAACAGGATGGAATCACCAATTACTTGACCAGAGACACGCAGATCGCGGCCTGTCAGCCGGCTTTGCTGAGCATAAAACTCCTCTACCGTCTTGTAGAGCTGTGTATTACCGGTCATTGCATTCAAGACCAGGTAAACAATTGCCGCCAGCAGTAGCACGCCGCCGACGATGTACTTCAATCGGTTATCTTTCGGTGTTGTTAAGACAGCGCCGTCATCTTTTGTCCAAGTTGTATCAGCCATTGTAATCTCCTAGCTATTAGTTCAGCGCGGATTTTCATCACTTGCTGGTGTTGTCGTGTCTTCTTCATCAACCCATGTCTCGGCGGTCTCCGATAAGACATGGCGGGCCTGTTCAGCATATTCTTTAGGGACAGCGACAAAGCCGGTCCCCAAAATGCCGATGGTAAGGCCGATGGCCCGACCGGCTCCTTCCTGCCAAACATGCGTAGGAATGCCTTCGGCTTGCAGCCGTCCTGCCACAATCGTCGCCGCCGCAAATCCGGGCGCTTCCGCAACCGTTTCCCATGAAATCTCTTTGCTACCATTTTGTGGTGTCATATGCATGAAGTGCAGTCGTTCGGGGCAGTTTGCTGAATGATAAAGAATGTAACTGGTAAAGTGTGTAAAATCGAATCGCCATGACGGCAGAAAATGACTCTGTTTGGCGATGTTCCGCAAGTGATTTTGTTACATATTTCACTTACGCATTATACTGTTGAACCGCTTAACTCTGACAGAATTAATGTAAGATTAAGCTTTCATCACAGTGTAAGCTAAAGTATAATCTTTGACACTTTTTGTCTATAGTAATTGGTCACGGATATTGCATGATAGAAGTCATGTCTGCTCAACCAGACCCTCTGGAAATAGCCCCCTACCTCTGGAATCAACAGTAAATCACCGAATATTTCTAATGCGTGCTTCAGTATGTTAAAATGGTGATCCAGTTGGGGAAAGTTAGGGTCGAGTAGAAATCATCATGCAAGGTAATAAGGATTGCCCATGTCAATAGCAATCGAAATCGAAGATCGCTTGAGCCTCGTGCGCGAGCAGCTCTTGGAAGCAATTGAGCGGATTCCTGACGAAGGGTTGCTGAAGCCGGCGACTGCTGGACGCTTTTCGATTGTGGAGATGATCGCGATCTTGACAGCATGGGAAGCTGAGCTGATAACCGGGATGATGCGCCTCAATCAGGACAAGAAACCAGTCAAGCTGCTGGAAGCATTGGCCAATCCAGATGCCTTTGACACCGAGCGATCTGCTGAGAGTTCCGGACGGGATCTTGATGATATTTTCGATGACTTTCAGCATGTGCGTATGCAGCTGGAAACGTGGCTGGAAGAGTTTTCAGACAAAGATCTCAGCAATCCTAAACGATACAAGTGGTTTGGCGGGAAATCGCTGGCCGCGATAATCGCTCGGACTACCTATGACAATGAAGCCAAATATGTCCCGGATTTGACTGCGGCAGCCCGGGAATATGCCAGCGGCAGTTGACCGGCCGAATTGGCTTGGCAACTGCGCAGCATGCAGTAGCGGAGGCTTGATATGAGCAGTGAAAATAACCAGCAATCGGGCACAGTCTATCAAGCGGCCCATCATCAGGCTGTCTTGGTGGATCGCAGCGATCTGGGAATGCTCAAAATCACCGGCGCCACCAGGCTGGATTTGATGAACCGTATGTCCACCCAGGCGGTCAAAGGATTGGTCGGCGGTGCTGGCGCGGCGACGATATTGGTGACCGACATCGCCCGTATCATTGATCGCCTCATTCTCTACGCGGGCGACGAATTCGTGTATGCGCTTACCAGTGAAAACAACGCGGATCCTGTCGCCCGTTATCTGATGCGGTTTGTCTTTTTCCAAGATGATTTTCACATGGAAGATTTGAGCGCGGATACTGCGGTCTTAGCCGTTTACGGACCAAAGGTATCGGAGCTGCTGGCCCAAGCTGGTTTCCCGGAGACTGATTTCCCGCAGCATCATTGGCGGCAGGCACAAATCGCGGACGGTTTAGATGTCACCCTCCATCGGACAGATCCAGTCGCTGGTGACGGTTATTTTGTCATCTGCCCGCAGGGGGATAAGATAGCCGTGCAGCGTCACTTGATGAAGGCTGGGTTGCTATTGGCTAATGAGGCTGATTTCGAACTCCTGCGCATTGAAAGCGGACTGCCGCGAATCGGGCACGAACTGACGGCAGACTATATACCTCTCGAGGCAGATCTGTGGGACGATGTCTCCTTCAATAAGGGATGTTATATTGGACAAGAGATCATCGCCCGCATGGAAAGCCGGGGGCGATTGGCCAAGCGGCTGGTCCGGCTAGATTTGGGCGGCCCGGCTGAATTGGGAGACGTGATCACAGCTGCGGGCAAGAAGGTCGGTACCGTTACTTCTGCAGCGGACGGCCCCAACGGTCCTGTTGCCTTGGGCTATGTGAAAACGTCCGCGGTAGAACATGAGGCATCGTTAACTGTCAGGGATGCTGTGGTCAAGAAATACGCCTGGGACTAGCGGCGTCGATTAGGGAATTTGAATGGAAGACCAGCTCACCACATATGAATCCATCGACGAAGAGCTTGCCGCTTTGAAGCGGAAAGTTGCTGAGCTGGAAGCTGAAACGATGCGGCAGCCAGCGCTAGAAACGGCGATGCAGATTAGTGAAGAAAGATATCGAATGCTTTTCGATGCCTCTACGGATGCGATCTTCCTGGAGAGATTGGATGGCCGAATTCTTGACTGTAATAAAGCCGCGTGCCGTATATTCAATTATGAAAAAGCTGAGCTGATTGGTCTATCTGTTGCCGATCTTGTCCCTGATGAGATTGCCGCGACGCTAGCGGATGTTGCTTCGGAACACCTTGTCACCGGCGGTATTTTTGTAGAGGCGTTGGGAAAGCGGAAAAGCGGCGAAATATTCCCTACCGAGGTCAGCACGCGGCTTGCAGTACTCGGAGGAGGGCAAATCCTAGTCGCTTTTGTTCGAGATATTAGTGTTCGCAAAGATGCTTTGGCCAAGCTGGAACAGCAGCAGCGGCATCTGGAAGATGTTGTTGCGGCACGTACCGCTGAACTGCAGGTGCTCAATGCCCAACTTCAGAAAGATATCACCCTCCGAAAGCAGGCTGAAGCTGCCTTAAGAGCGGCGCATGATCTACTGGAGATCCGGGTTCAAGAACGGACCCATGAATTGGCAGAAGCCAACAGACATCTTCAGGAAATGGATCAGCTTAAATCCAAGTTTATGGGAGATATTTCTCACGAACTGCGCACGCCTATCACCAACTTGAACCTGTATCAGGATCTTCTCTCACGCGGTAAGCCAGAGAAGCGCGCCGTCTACGAAGAGGCGCTGCGACAAAGTATTCACCGGCTGACACGCCTCAGCGAAGATGTGATTAATGTCATTCGGCTAGACCTGTTCAAGGGAGATGTCGTCTTCAGCGCCATAGATCTCAATGAGGTTGCGGCCCTGGTCGTTGACAGCCGCTTCAGCGTCGCCCAGGGACATGGGTTGAAGCTAGTGCTGCAGGCTGGTGAATCCCTTCCCTTCGTATGGGCGGAGCGAAAGCAGCTGAGCCAACTGATCACCAATCTGGTCGAGAACAGCCTCAATTATACAAAGCAGGGGCAAGTCACAGTCTGTACGGCTTGGGATGAGGAACGGAGTCAGGTGCGCCTGGAAGTAGCAGATACCGGGGTTGGAATTGGGTCGGAAGATCTCCCCCATATTTTTGAGCGGTTCTATAGGGGGCGGACAGTAGGCCAATCAAACATCCCTGGAACCGGTTTGGGGCTGGCTGTCGCCAAAGATATCGCCGTTCTATTTGGCGGCACCATCGAGGTGCACAGTGAGCTCAACAAAGGCAGTCGTTTTACTGTTTGGCTGCCGGCTGCGGCTGGCATTGACTAGCCCTAGAAAATGAATTCATGACAAATGTCACTGATAAGAGATGACAAATACCCCCAATAGAAATCTCGCAATCAAATATACTTGGGAGCTAATCGGGGTGCAGTTTGGCGACTGCAACGTATAATGGCTTTAGCTGGCGACTTCAAATCATCATTCACAGCATTGCCTAGGCTAGCGTTGAATCAAGCATCATCCCAGAACACGAAATTTGAGGGAGCCAAGGCTTGACATCAGTAGTAGCGATGTCGGGCTTTTGGCTCCTATTTTGTGTTAAGGGGAACAGAAAGCTTTGATGATCTTTCATGTTAATCCGGAGGAGAGAGATAGAAATGATCAATAGACGTATACTGGCGATCACATTGGTTATCGTTTTGGCATTCCTAGTTGCAGGCTGTACCGGACCCCAAGGACCGGAAGGTCAGGTTGGCCCCGCCGGCGTAACCGGCCCTCTTGGCCCGTCGGGCCCTCCAGGAGTAGATGCGACGGCAAGCCAATCCTATATTGGTTCGGATCAATGTGGTGAATGTCACGAAACACAGTATCAGAAATTTATTCAATCGGGACATCCCTACAAACTGACCAAAGTGGAAAACGGCCAGCCCCCCATTTTCCCGCATGATGATGTGACCGGTGGTGTCAGCGAGGTACCAGAAGGGTATACCTGGGATGATATCAGCTATGTCATCGGTGGTTTCGCCTGGAAGGCGCGGTTCATTGACAAAGATGGCTACATTATCACCGGTGATGCCGACGCCGTCACTCAGTACAACTATGCCAATGATGCCATTGAAGCCGACGCCAATTGGGTAGCATATCATGCTGGTGAGCAGAAGCCATATGATTGCGGCAGCTGCCATACCACCGGGTACTCACCCCAAGGCCATCAGGACGACATGGAAGGGATCATTGGCAGCTGGGCATTCCCCGGCATTCAATGTGAAGCGTGCCACGGCCCTGGCAGCCGCCATTCTGAAGATCCCCAAGGGGTGCAGATGCAGATCGATCGCGATTCGCAGCTCTGCGGCAGTTGCCATGTCCGCGGCAATCCGGCGGAAATCGATGCTGCTAATGGATTCGAAAAACATCACCAGCAATACGAAGACCTTTACAATTCCAAGCATTTTGCGATTTCCTGTGTGACTTGTCACGATCCCCATGCCAGTGCGGTCTATGATGATCCAGATGTCAATCCGACCAAAGGCATCTCCCAGGTATGTGAATCATGTCACTGGAAGCAGGAAGCCGTTCAGAATAACCCGAGACACGGCCGCCTGGATTGCCTAGACTGTCACATGCCTTTTATGGGTATGTCAGCTCAGGGTGATCTGGCGCAGCTTACTGGCGATATCCGTTCGCATCAATTCTCGATAAACACCGATCCAACGGCACCTCAGTTCAATGAGGACGGTACCCTGGTTAAACCATACATTACATTGCAGTACGCTTGCCAACATTGTCACAATGGAAGGTTAGCCGCTGAGCGGGATCTTGAGACACTTTCAGATATGGCCGATGGATATCACGAAGTCCCATTGCCAACGCCGATCCCCCCCACTGCGACGCCGGAACCGACACCGGAACCGACACAAGAACCGGCACCAACAGCAACACCTGGTGCATAGGGTAATATCATTGTTGCAAGGAACTCCTTATGCGTAAACTAATCGAAAGAGTTAGAAGATTCTTCTTCCCACCGTCAGACAGCCCCCAGTGGGTTAGACTAATGCCCTTTGCTTTCTTGGGCATTGTGACGGCACTGGTTATCTATGGCAGCGTCCACGCATGGGCGTTCACCAACTCCTCTGAGTTTTGTGGCACCACTTGTCACACCATGCCGCCGGAATACAGTGCCTATCAACGGTCTCCCCATGCGCGCGTTCAGTGCGTGGAGTGTCATATTGGCCGCGACATTGTCACTACTCAGTTCACACGGAAAGCTGGAGATCTGCGTCACGTGGTGCTGATGCTAACCAAGCAATACGAGTTCCCCATCTACTCTCGGGCGATGCGTCCGGCGCGACAATCTTGCGAAACTTGTCACTTCCCGGAGAAATTCTCCGATGACAGTATGCGTGAGATCAGCCGGTATGGTTTGGACGAGGAAAATTCGAAGAAAAGCACCTATCTGATCATGAAGACTGGTGGTGGCGTGGGCCGTGAAGGGTTAGGCAAGGGTATCCACTGGCATGTGGAAAACGAAGTCTACTTCCTGGCAGAAGATCCGCTTCAGCAGGAAATCCCCTATGTGCGTGTGGTCGATGATGACGGAAAGGTTACGGAATATTACGACATCACTTCCGATATCACGCCCGAGGATGTGGCCGGCTCGACGCTGGAACAGATGGATTGCATCACCTGCCACAACCGGATCACCCATGCGATTCCCAGCCCATCGGAGGCAGTCGATCAAGGGTTGGATAAACGTCTTCTGCCCGCCGATCTGCCATTCTTGAAAGAAAAAGCCACCGAGCTGCTCAGCGACACGGAGCTATCAAGTGAAGATGCCGCGGAAAAGATCGCTGGCTTGGAGAGCTACTACAAGGAGAACTATCCGGCGATTTACCTGGAGCGCAAGGAAGAGATCCAGCAGGTCGTGGTTACCTTGACCGATATGTACGACACCCTGGTCTTCGCTGAGCAGGAGATCGATTGGGCCACACATCCCAATAACTTGCAGCACAAGGATTTCCCCGGCTGCTTCCGCTGCCATGATGGCAGTCACTTAACAGGCGATGAGCAGGCCATCCGTCTGGAATGCAATCTGTGTCACGCGATTCCCAAGGTATCCGACGCCACCGAGTTGGTGACAAACATCGAGATTCTTCGCGGTGCGGAGCCTCCTTCGCACGTTCACAGCAGCTGGATTACCCTGCACGGTAATGCCATCGACACTTCTTGCGCATCCTGCCATGTGCCGAAAGATGATTCGGTTGATTACACAGAGCTAGAAGGAAAGCCAGTTAGCGATGGTTCTTTCTGTGGAAACTCAGCTTGTCACGCCAACGAATGGCAGTTCGCCAAATTCAACGTGCCCGCCTTGGAGCCGGTGGTCGACCGGCAGTTGTATTTGCTGCTAAACACCAGTCCTTTCTTGTTGGACGGCGTGCCGCGCACCTACAAGAGTACGTTCAGCGCCATGTTCAACAGCCGCTGCACTTTCTGTCATAGTGGACCAAGCGCAGAGGCGGGATTGGACCTGAGCAGCTATGAATCGATGATGAAAGGCAGCAAGAACGGGGCTGTGATTGTCCCGGGCGATTCTGCTGGCAGCGTGCTTATTCAACGTCAATCAGCCAACCGAGCCCATTTCGGCCAAGTGCTGGATGATGAACGGGAAGAGTTGATCAAGTGGGTCGACGCCGGCGCACCTGAAGGATAAACAGTGCGGGCAGCAGTTTCACCTAAACCTGGGTGAGATTCTCTAGACGCCTTGAGGTTTATCGTCGACTAAACTTAATCGAATACGGCAGGCCTTGGTCTGCCACAAAAAAAGACGCCGTCTCTTGTATAAAGGGACGGCGTCTTCGTCTTGGATAGTCCGCAGCTGCGCCGTTGTCTAGTCAGTCCCTGCCAGGACTGGGGCAGCCGCAGGGTGGGCTTCCTCCACACGATGGTCGACGATTCTCAGGTAGAGGACGCCCAGTGTGAAGGCCGTCAGCGCGAAAGCGATTGCGCCAGCACCAGCTAAGATTTCGACCAGCGACGGCACGTACTGAGTGTAGCGCGGCAGCAGCTCCTGCGGAAGGACGCTGGTAACCACCATCTGCCCAACCATCACCGTGTCCCAACGATAGGCGATCAAGCCGCCTATGGCCAACAGCAGCCCGAGCATCCGGATGGGCACCCGCTCCCGCAGCCGCTTGCTCAGCAAGATGACCATGGGTAGGAAGATACCGAACAGCATCTCGCCCAGCCAGAAGTTGGCCGACAGCGAGCCCTTGGTCAAGATTCTAAGCGCTTCGGTTCTTCCGGGCTCGTACGTGTAGCTCATGGAAAACACATCCCAGAATCTCAGGTACAGGTACGCCGCCAACACCCAGCCGACGAACCGCGACAGTTGGTCCAGCAGCTCGTTGTTGACATTGGCCTTTTTAGACAGGGACGCCGCCAGCTGGGATGCGAAGATGGTCAAGGATGGGCCGGCGCACATCGCGGAGACGATGAACAGCACCGCTAATCCTGGCCGGTACCAGATCGGCCGGGCGATGAGCACCCCGTAGGTGGCTCCCAATGAAGATTGGTGCAGCATAGAGAGCCCAAGGCCCGCAATCGCCAGCACCGGTGAGAAGTGATGTAGGCCTTCCACTTTCTCGACCAGCTTGGGCCAGCGCCCTTTGAAGAAGTCGTTCCCGGCCAAGATGGGCAGTACTTCCAAGGTCAGAACGGTGAAGTACAAGCCGATACACATAGTCACTTCCCACAGCGGCGAATGGGGGTTCCAGAATACGAAGCCGTAGTAGAATCGATCGGGGCGACCGATGTCCAGCAGCAGCATGATCATGGCGATGCTGTAGCAGAGGAAGCCTACGAACACGGCGGTCCTGGCGACCGGCTGGTACTGTTTCAACCCCAGGAT
>JAHEEY010000576.1 GCA_024640485.1 Chloroflexota bacterium
CTGGCTGCCGGTTATACGGCCGCGGAGTCGTTGAAAGTGCTCAGCGAAAAAGTGGACGGCGCCCCGGTATTCACCCGCTTCATGGGTATACCAGACAAGTTCGACCCCGAAACCGTCAATGAAAGCGCCACTAGAGAATGGCTGCGGGCCACGGACATCCCCTTTCTGCCCTCCGTCGCCGAAAATAAACTAGACGACTGGATC
This sequence comes from Chloroflexota bacterium, assembly GCA_024640485.1. GTDB lineage: Bacteria > Chloroflexota > Anaerolineae > Promineifilales > Promineifilaceae > JAHEEY01. The sequence goes on from JAHEEY010000576.1 coordinate 205, forward strand.
GTTGAGAACCTGCTTCACTCTCCCCTTTACCGCCACCTGTTTTCCTTCGTCGAGCTAGGCGGCTGGTACGCCGCCGACGCCTTCCTCGATTGGATGGTTCAGCGATTAGACAGCGGCACCTTCAACAATGCCCCCCGGCAGTTGAGCGGCCTGACCCTGCGGCAGTTCCACGACAAAACAGCCGTCGACTTAACCCTTTTGGCCTCCGACACCACCGCCGGACGCCTGCTGGTTCTCAACCATCGCACCGCCCCAGACTGCCCCATCATCTGGGCCGTCCGCATGTCCATGAGCGTCCCCCTATTGTGGCAAGAAGTCGTCTGGCGTTCCCAATGGGGTCCCTACCTGGGCCGCGACATCACTGGAAATGCCGTCGTCGACGGTGGGCTGCTCTCTAATTTCCCCATCGAACTCTTCATCACCCAACAGCCGGAATGGACCGCCTTGATGGGGCCAAAGCAGAGCGCCCACCTCATCGGCATGCTCATCGACGAAAATCTGCCCCTTCCCGACACCCCCGCCGTCGACCAGGCCGCCGGCGACGGCATCTTAGGCAAGCTGCGCACCATTCGCCGGCTGGGGGATTTGGTCAACACTGTCACCCAGGCAAGAGACAAGCTCGTCATCGAAAATTACGCCGACTTCGTCGTCCGCCTGCCGGCTAAAGGATACAAGACCACCGATTTCGATATGGACGACAACCGCCGCGACGCCCTCATCAACGGCGGCCTGGTTGCCATGAACCAATACCTGGATACCACTGCCGCTAGCCCCCGTTCCACCAGTCCACCCTTCGAAGCCGCCGCCTTCTTCAGCGCCGCCGACGACATCGCCGGCAGAATCCTGGGCGGGCCGTAGAGGCCCATTTGTCGCCAACGGTTATCGTTTTCCCCGTACCGCCGATAAATCTTTGCTGGCAGAGAACCAGCGCGAACCCAGCTCTTCGGTCGGGCTAAACAGAATAGATGGATTACCTTATTGTTGGTTTGCGCCCTTCCTCGCCAACCATGGCGACGTAAGAGTGCTCATATTCAGATCGTGGACGGCCCGGTCCGCCCACCCTGCCGGCAGCTTCCTACATTTGACCGATGCGCCCCCGACCCATTACCAGTTAAAATGGCCCACCTAAGGAGATCTTACCATGCAGCTTAACCGCTTAACCCCAACTCCAGACGCGGCCGCCGACCAGATCCAGCCGCTGACCAAGATCGTCGCCGCGATCATCATCCCCTTCCTGGTGGCGGCGTTTGTGATTCTCTATTTCTTTCCGGGCGAATCAGGCCGCCGCTTTGCCTGGGAGATCAAGCCGGCGATGACCGCCGTCTGGATGGGCGCCGGCTATCTCGGCGGCGCCTATTTCTTCCTCCGCGTTCTGCTCGACAAGCAGTGGCACCGTGTCTCAGCCGGCTTCTGGGCCGTGACAGCGTTTACCTGGATGATGCTGTTAGCTACCGTGATGCACTGGTCCCGCTTCGACCTCAACCATTTGCCGTTCCAGATCTGGCTGGTCCTATACGTCGTCACCCCGTTCCTGGTGCCCTTCGTCTGGTGGCGCAATCAAGCCGCGGTCACCCCCGTAACAGATGCGTCTGACCTCCTCGTCCCCGCCATAGCCCGCGGCGGGATGGGGCTGGTTGGCGTCCTCATGCTGGCCAGCTGCCTCATCTGCTATATCGCCCCCGACGTGGCCATTTCATTCTGGCCCTGGACGCTGACCCCGCTGACCGCCAGGATCATGGGCGGCTGGTTCGCCTTGATGGGTGTCGGCGGCTTGGTGATGATGCGCCGCAAATACTGGAGCGGCTGGCGCTACGAAGTCGAGAGCATCATCTTTGTCTGGCACGCCCTGGTGCTGCTGGGCGCTTTTGTGCACGCCGCCGATTTCAAGCCGGGCACAGCCTGGTTCTTCGTTGCCGAGGCTTCAGCCATCTTGGGCCTGCTTGCCCTGCACATCACCATGCAGCGAGCGGTGCGAAGTAGCTAGGTAGAAGGCAGTTCGAGAATTTCAAACACTTTCCCGCTTTTACCCAGCTGACGGCCGCTTGATGCCGCTGCTCTGATCACCCTGCCGGCAACCTCCTACATTTGACCGATGCGCCCCCGGCGCGTCACCGGCTATAATTGCCTGCTTAAGGAGATATTTCCATGCAGCCTAGCCGCTCAACCCCGCTTCTTGACGCAGCCGCTGACCAGGTTCAGCCGCTGACCAAGATCGTCTCCGCACTCGTCATTCCCTCCCCAGTGACAGCCATTACTTGGGCGATGCTGTTGGCTGCCGTGATGTACTGGTCCCGCTTTGACCTCAACCATCTACCCTTCCAGATCTGGTTGCTCCTATATTTCGTGTGCCCGTTCCTGACCCCCTCCTTCCTGACCATGCTGCACGAAAGCGACCCGCCCCTCCCCCGCCTGGCGCCGGCGCCCGCCCCCCAGGATGCCGGGGAAACATACTGAGCTTGAAACCGAATCCACTTCGGTATTTCCGTTAAATTTTAATCCCCTCTTCCACCACACAATAGCCGTTTTTTCGCCGGCCCGGCCCCTTTGAAGCCGTACCCGGTCCGTTCTTATACTCGAGGCATCATGACACGTAAAATCCTGCTGATCCCGTTGCTGTTCTTCCTAGTCTGGGCCGGTTCACCCCAATTCTCCACTGCTGTCGCCGCTGCCCCCCAGCCGATCACCCAACTGGCCCCGCCCCTTTTCCCGGCAGCGTCACCCGCCGCCGCTGTCGCATCACTCCA
>JAHEEY010000577.1 GCA_024640485.1 Chloroflexota bacterium
TGCCGCCCGGATAAATCCATCAAGCTGGGGATAGGCTGCCGATTGGGCGGCCAACAGCTCTGAACTCATTCCGGCGCTGTCTTCCTGGCAATTCATCGAGAAGTACAGCCCCCAGGCGAACCCGGCCCCCAACCAACGATTGCTTTGCTGCTGCTCCGTCCAGGTGCGCAGCAATGTTGTCTTTCCCTGATCCACCTGATCAATCAAAAGCGGCAGGAACCCGCTCTTGTGCGGCGGCCGCGTTGGGTCGTAGAAGGCATCCGAGACCATCCAATCGATCAACTGATTTCCGTCGACAACGGCGGTGGTTGGCTCGCCGGTTTCAGAATCGACCAGTTCAAAGCTAATCGGTTCTTCGTTCAGCTTGTGGACCACCCGTGAAAACTGGGCCGGCAGATCTGGGTATGACTGGGCGCACGCTGGCAGCGCGGCGCAATCATCCAGCATCACCTGTATGGCCCGCATGGCGTGTTCCGGATCGTGCTGGTATCGGGTCTCTGTGACTGAGCCAACCGCATTCAGAATGACGCTGCGGATACCTTCCGGCTGAAGTTTCATGACCAGCTGCATCGGCCGGGTGCTGTAGGATGAGCCGAACAGATTCCATTCTTCATAGGGAAGCAGCTGTCGCAGCATGTTGATGTCGGCGGCGACGTTGGCGGTCGTGTAATGGCTGAGGTCAATCCCTTGGGCATGGAGGTTGTCAAGGCATGGTGTGTGGCCGGCCCTTTCCTCCATCCACATGGAGACATCGCATGCCAGGCTGGGCTTGGCGTATACATTCCCTCTCTGCTCCAAAATGATGATATCGCGGCGCTCCAATAGGCTGGATTGGGCAAATCCCCAGACAGAGCTGAGGCTTGTGTAGCCCGGGCCTCCTTCTGTGTAAAGGACGGGGTCCGGCGCCGGGTCTGGGCTGCGGCTGCGCAGGATGATCACAGGCAGCTGGACTGTCCGGCCTGCCGGCTGGTCGTAGTCTTCAGGCAGCAGCAGATAGCCGCACTCAACCGATACTGTATCTGGCATGTCGACGGGGCAGGCAGCCGGCACGAATGCTGGCGACGTCTCAAGGGCTAGGCTGCCCTCCGGAAACGCCCCCAACATCACCCCCAGTAGAATCAGTGAACAACAGACTAACAACGCTCTTGACCGCCGAACGTTCATAATTGAATCCCTCTACGTCACTGCGATTCGCCTGTACAGGCCAATGCCCATGCCGGCTATCACAAATACACTTCCGAAGGTACCAAGGTTGGTGTGCTCAAACACAAGCCCGATAGTCATCCAGGCCACGCCAACCAGCAGAAAAGCGGTGGTGTCGAGGTCGTCCCCCCGATACCCACGCCGGCACAACACCCAATAAACTGTCCCTGATATCAATGCGCCAAGAGCCAATACTATTGGCACCAGCGGAGCTATCCATGTCAAATTCATCTCGTCCTCCCTGTTTCTCACGGCATATCGCCAAAACTCAATGGGTGTGGATCCAGATCTCCCGATTACTGCCATATTGCTCTTGATGCTTGCTGGCGGCGGCATTCTCAGCTTCGCGGGCCTGCAGCCGTCTGCCGGCCGACATCAGGATACTGCCAATCGCCGTCAGTGTGGCGCGCTTGAAGCTGCTGAAGCGGCTGCTCCGCTGGCACTGTGACGCCAGACGGTACTGTTCGGCCTGGCGCATCTTGTCTTCTGAACGCGCCTTTTCCACTAGAATCTCATGTATGGTAAACATTCCGACCTCCAACATTGTTATTTGGGCTGATGATGTGTTCGTCCTTTTTCATTGCCAATATAGTAATGGGTAGATGGGGGATAACGAATCCCCTGAACTGGGGGATTTCAGTAGGGGAGGCAGATTTAAGGATGCAGTGCCAAAACCGGTGTCAGGACAGATTGTGACTGGGGGTGAACGTCGTTAACGTGCGCGCGCCGCCGGCTGCTCGCCGGTTGGGGGCAAATCGTGGGGGTGAAGATCACCAGCCTGGAGGAGGTTAAGCTGTTCAGCCCGCACGACCGCTTCAGCGCGGCGGTGGACGTCAAGCTTGCTGTAGATGTTCTTGATGTGGGAACGGACAGTGCTGGGGGCGACACACAGTTCGTCGGCTATTTCCGTGCTGGATAGATGGGTGTTCAGCAGCCGCAGCACGTCCAGTTCCCGTTGACTGAGCGGGTCAGCCAGGTGGTCCTGCCTGTCGGCCGCCGCCGCTGTTTTGGTCAGCGGCTGCTGATTGCCGAAAGCGGCAAGAAGCCTGCCGGCATATGCGGGGCTGATATCTCTTTCCAACGCCTGCCGCAGCAGCGCCCGCATCGGCTCGCCTTCATCCAAAAATGTGCGCACATATCCTTCCGGCGCGGCCTTCAGCAGTGCCCTTGCCAGGGCGTCCAGGGCGGGGCCGCTCTCCCCGGCAAGCTGCAGCGCGGCTGCCTGACGGGCCAGGGCTCTTATCGTAATCCCATCCCCCCCAGACTCCTGGGCACATTCCAACAGCCGGCCCAACAGCGCCAGTGCTTCTCCGTATCGCTGCTGTGCCTTCAGCAGGCCAGCCAGGGTTAGCGTCACGTAGCTGTTCTCTGTCGTGGTCTCATCTTCCAGATACAACCCTGCCTGCTCAACCCACCTGGCGGCGGCGGTCGTGTCTCCCCTCAGCAGCTGAATCTGAGCCTCAAATGCGGACGCCATCAAAGTGTACCAGACGCCAAGGCTTGGAATGAGATGGCTGACTTCCTGGATGGCTGTCATCGCATTCTCGGCCTCGCCTTGAGCCAAATGCACTCTTGCCAGGCTGTAGCAGCTGTTCACCAGGGCGTCGGCATTCCCCCATACTCTGCACATCTCTATCGCTTTTTGGGCGCAGATTGCGGCGTCATCCGTTTGGTTCCGCTCCAGCAGAACCGTGCTCATCCGCTCGTAGATGTATCCCACCACAGGCAGCCGCCGGCCGTTTGCG
>JAHEEY010000578.1 GCA_024640485.1 Chloroflexota bacterium
CGCTTTGATGCCGTGGCCCAGCTCCTCCAGCAGTTCAATGTCCCCTGGTTGGCCGTTGCCTTCGCAGATGTTCTCCAAAATGTCCAACAGCTGTTTGGTGCCCAACCGGCAGGGAACGCACTTGCCGCACGATTCCTTTTCCGCGAAATCCAGGAAGTAGCGGGCAAAGTCGACCATGCAGGTCCCTTCGTCCATTACCACTACGCCGCCGGAGCCCATGATGGTGCCGGCAGCGCTGAGCGAATCATAATCCACTGCTGTGTCCAGCAGATGCTCCGGGACACAGCCGCCGGAAGGGCCGCCGGTCTGCACCGCTTTGAACGGCCGCCCGCTGGAAGTGCCCCCGCCGATATCAAACACTAGCTTGCGCAGTGGGATGCCCAGAGGCACCTCTACAAGGCCGGTCCGCTTGACTTTACCCACCAGAGCGATCGTCTTGGTCCCTTTACTCTTCTCGGTGCCATACTCGGAGAACCACTCGGATCCGTTCTGCATGATCAAGCCCACGCAAGCCAGCGATTCGACATTGTTGATGATGGTCGGCTTTCCCCAGAGCCCGGATACAGCCGGAAACGGCGGCCTCGGTGAGGGCATGCCCCGCTTGCCTTCGATGGAGGCGATCAGCGCCGTCTCCTCACCGCACACAAAAGCGCCGGCCCCTTCCTTGATCTTGACTTTGAAGTCATAGCCAGATCCAAGAATGTCTTTGCCCAACAGCCCCTGTTCTTCCGCCTGGGCGATTGCCAGTCGCAGCCTTTCCAGGGCCAAGGGGTATTCTGCCCGGCAGTAGATGTAGCCGGTCTGCGCCCCTAAGGCGTAGCCGGTGATGATCATCCCTTCCAGCAGCGAGTGCGGATCCCCTTCGATCAGCGACCGGTTCATAAATGCGCCCGGATCGCCTTCATCCGCGTTGCAGATCAGATACTTCTGGTCGCTCTCAGCATCGCGGCAGAACTGCCACTTGCGCCAGGACGGGAAACCAGCGCCGCCGCGCCCCCGCAATCCCGCCTTCTTGACCTCTTCGATGACCTGCTCGGGTTCCATATCCAGCGCCCGCAGCAAGCCGGTGTAGCCGGACTGGCCCAAATAATGCTCGATGCTGCTGGGGTTGATGAAACCGCACCGCTTCAGCGCCCGCCGTACCTGCGGTTCAAAAACGGGTGTATCGAACAATTCTGGAATGCCTTCGATATATCCGGCGCCAAAAGTGCCCAGGCTGTATCTCGCCGAGGGATCATCCTTTACCAGATACGACTGCACGATCCGGACGGCGATCTTTGGGTTTACGCTGCCGTAGGCGATGCCAGGCCGCGACGGTTTGACAATACACACCAGCGGTTCGGCGTAGCACAGGCCGATACAGCCAACTTCCATGATGTGGCAGTCGATGCCCTGTTTTGCTGTTTCGCTTTTTATCGCTTCCAGCACTTCCAGTGAACCGGCAGAGCGCCCGCAGGTCGCTGTCCCCACCATGATAATCGGCCGATCATCAGAGTGAAGTGAAGCCCAGGCGTCGATGGCTTTTTCCCTGGTCTGGGCGAATTTGGTTGTTGAGGTTTGACTCATCACTTGCCCTCTTCCGTTTTCTTGAACAGCGTGCGGACCTTGTCGATGGTCATGTTGGCCTCAACCTGGTTATTGATCATCAAGCAGGGAGCCAGGCTGCAGGCCCCGATGCAGGCCACCGTTTCCAGAGAGTGTTCCAGATCCGTGGTGGTCTCGCCTTCTTTGATACCTAACTGGGACTCGACTTCGTCCAAGATCACCTGGGCACCGCTGACATGGCAAGCAGTTCCCCGGCAAACCATGGTATGTTTGCGGCCCATCGGCGTGAATCGAAATTGAGCGTAGAAAGTTGCCACGCCGTAGACACGGCTTTCCGGCACTCTGGTGTGCCGGGCGATCTTTCTCAGAGCCTCTTCTGGCAAGAAGCTGTACGCTGATTGGACTTCCTGCAGTATTGGAATGAGCTCTTCCCGCTTTCTCGCGTGAGTAGACAATATTGCTTCCAGCTGTTCTTCCATGATCACTCCTTTGCAACCTGCCCTTTCGGCGCTGCCGCTCTGCAGGACAAGAATGGATGTTTGCAGTAGGCCCCCATATCAGCGTCAGGTTCGAGGCGCGTGTCCACGACCAATGTGCCTGATAATCCCATCTTGTAGCTATTGTAAAAAACGGCATCCAGATGCCGAGTAACAGATGTCACCAATAACGTAGGACAATTGTCAGGAACCCGATTTTTGGGCGCTTGAGCTTCTAAGGTTCCCCACCACCCTTGCTTTGTTGAACGCTGCTGTTTGGGTCCTCGTTGGCCAGCCCCAGGCAACAAAAAAGAGCCGGATTGCATGTCCGACTCTTTTCATCATCTTTGGGAGAAAGCAAATCACGCAATCTGCTTCAGCTTCACTTGACTGGAGTACTGCCTGCCCTACTGCACTTCCACAGGATCTTTGATTGCCCCGCGATCCGTCAACGGCTGGCTGTATGATGCGTCGATCCCGGCTGGCGGCGCGCATTTCTCAATCTTGACCGCGGTGTTCTTGTAGTCCGGGATCATCGCCCGATCGTCAAGTCGGTCCAGGGTCAGCAGATTGGCGGCTGCCTCGGCGAAATGGAAGGGGATGAACACCGTCTCTTTAGGCGACCGTCCGGTCACCAGCACCCGCAGTTGGATTGCCCCCCGGCGGGAGCTGACCTTCACCCAATCCCCTGTTTCCAGACCCAGGTTGCCGGCATCGTCAGGATGGATCTCACAGGTCGCTTCCGGATAGATATTGTCCAAAGCTGAACGTCCGGTCATCGTCCGCCCGTGCCAATGGTACAGAACCCGGCCGGTGCTCATGTTAAACGGATATTCTTCGTCAGGCTGTTCGGAATTGGTCCCAAACGCCACTTCCCAGAACTTACCGCGACCGCGAGGGAACGCATCGCTGAACAAGTA
>JAHEEY010000579.1 GCA_024640485.1 Chloroflexota bacterium
GTCTCGCCGTCGAACTCGACCTGCTTGTCGCTGCTGATGATGCCGTACAGCCGGCCCCAGGCGTGGTAGCCGTCGGTGGCCAGGTCGCTGAGCAATGTTTCCAGCTCGGCGTTCATCTTTTGGCGAGCCGTTTCCCGCATCTCATTGAGGGCAAACGAAATCGGGGACAGTGCCGGGCTGTCCATCAGCCGCTGCCACGCCTCATCCGCCTGTTCGGCGAATGACGCCTGCAATTTGGTCCAAACCGACCGCAGTCGGGCTGACTCCTGATCGAGATCGCCCCGAAGCTGCAGCGCCCCCTCATCCTTGACGTTCTGGGAGACCAGGCAGCCGGAAAAGGAGATGGCCTGATGCATCCGCCGGTTCAAGTCGTAGATCCGTTCGATGGTTGCGATCCAGCTGGCTTGGGTGCTGCTGTCCAGAGCCGCCGGCAGCCCCTCCGCTTCAAATGCGCTCAGATCGGCCCGCCACTTTGTCAGGAACAGCTTCAACGACTCCGATTGACTGCCGCCGGGAAAGATCGAGTCCAGGTCCCAAATCTCATTCGTTTTCATTTCACGCTCCAAAGCTCCTGTTTGCTCAGCTAGAACGGCTGGCCATCCTTGATGGAAACCTGCCGTCAAATACTCTTGTCGTGGGGTGATTTTATCACTCTCAGCCCGCCGCCGAAAGGCAATCTCCGGCAATGGATGCCGCCCGGACAGCAAAGAGCGCTCTCGTCGACGAGAACGCTCAGATTATCGACAGTTAAACAGCTCTGGCTGCCCTCTCTTCGATTCCGCCGCCACCGGGCTAATAAGCGATCGTTCCCTGGCCGAACCGCAGCGGCTCCAACCGCTGCCAATCGACTTCCACACCCAACCCCGGTTTGTCTGACAGGGTAATCGTGCCGTCACCGGCAGCCAGCACCGGCTCCGGCAGGATATAGTCCCGCCGCGCTGGCGTCCATGCCGGCGGGTCATAAGGGAACTCCACAAAAGGCGCCCTAGACGCCCCGCCGACCACATGCAGGTTGGCCAGCAGCACCAGCCCGTCCCCCCAGGTGTGGGGCGAATAAATACAGCCAGCCGCCTCTACCTGGCTGGCCAGCTGCCGGGCCCGCAGAATGCCGCTGCTCCAGACCACGTCCGGCTGGTAGACGTCCAGCGAGCCGTGGCGCAGATATTCCCGCAGCTCGGCGAACTCCCGGTTCCCCTCGCCGCCGGCGATGCGCACCGAGCTCCGTTTGCGCAGCGCCGCCAGCCCGCGGTAATCGTGCCGGTGCAGCGGCTCTTCCAGCCAGTAGACGTCCAGCTCCGCCAGCGCGTCGGCCATCCACAGCGCGGTCTTGAAATCCCAGGTGGGGGCGCTGTCCCAGGGCATCTGCCACCCCTGATTGGCGTCTACCATGATCGCCATGGCTTCGCCCACAGCCTCTCGCGCCGCCCGCACCACCGCCAGATCGTCTCTGGGGTCGGCGGCATGGAAGCGGATCTTCACCGCCCTAAAGCCGGCTTCTTGCAGCTTCTTGACCGAGGCGGCCCGTGAAGCCGTGTCCCGCCGCTCGCCGGTGGATGCGTACAGCGGCACCGTCGCCGACCGGCCCCCCAGCAGCTTCCACAGCGGCTGCCCGCTGATCTTGCCCATCAAGTCCCACAAGGCCACTTCCAGGGGCCACATCCTGCCGTAGTGAAACTGCAGGTTGTCCAGCAGCTGCACATGCCGCTCAATGGCGAACGGGTCCTGACCGATGAACAGGGGCTCATGCCCGGCGAACCCCAGCATGGAGTCGCCGGAGCCAACCCCTTCGTACGCGCCGGCAGTCACCCGCACCAGGGTGCAGGTGTGGGAGCGGCGGGGATTGGGGTCCCAGGAAGCGTTAAAGGGCGGATCCAGCGGCAGCCGGTAATGGCGGATCTCGATGCCGTCGATTCTCATCAGCTCACTCCGCTCCTGGCAGGCTGACCGTCTCCAATAATCCCTGCAGCCCCAGCGCCGTCAGGCACGCTTCTGTGGGGACCGCCGTCTGCGGGTCCCAGCCCATCGCCTGGTAGTAGCGCCCCTTGGCCCAGGCCAGCTGTTCGTCGCTGATCCCAACGCCGGCAATGGGGCCGCTCTCGAAGGGGGTCTGCACCCGCTTGGGCAGCTTATCATCGTCGGCGGTGAACCCTTCCCTGAGGTTGAACAGCCGGCTCAAAGTCTGGGCCCGGGCACCGACGGCCAGCAGCTCCGGGATGCCGTATTCTACGCCGGTCACCCCAGTCAGGGCGTCGGCCAGATGCTGGTAGCTGTACGGGTAAAAGTGACAGTTGAGGGCGCAGTCCTGGGCGTGGGCCCAGTTCAGCTCGTTGACAAACATGCGCACCTTCTCTTCGTTGATCACAGCCGCCGGCTGCGGCCCGACGTGCAGCGATTCCGGCAGGGCGCTGTTGACCCGGTCGATCCCGTCCCCTTCACGGGTGAAGCCGGTGTCGTGGAAGTTCATCATATGGTCGGCGCCGACGGGCGCGACGGCGTAGCCGATGCCCAGCATCGGCTTCAGCCTGGGCTCGTGCATGGGCAGCTCCTGCCCTTTGACGGTCACATTGAAGCGCTCGCTTTCGGGACCGAATCGGGCGCTCATCCGGGCCACCCCTTGGGCCAGAACCTTGCCGAACCCTTCCTTGGCGGCGATCATCTCCACCGAGCGCACCAGCAGCTCGGCGTCTCCCCAATGGTAGGCCAGGCCGCCGGTATCCGCTTCGCTGATGATCCCGTTTTCGAAACATTCCATGGCGAAGGCGATGCTGGCACCGGTGGAAATGGCGTCCAGCCCGTTGGCGTTGGCCAGCTCATTGGCTTTGCTCACCGCCAGGTTGTCTTCCACCCCGCAGCTGGAGCCCAAGGCGCCCATCGCTTCATATTCCGGGCCGCCGTACTCCGGGTCCAGCTTCTGGTACGGGTTGTCGCTTTCGTTTTCAA
>JAHEEY010000580.1 GCA_024640485.1 Chloroflexota bacterium
CCGCTGACCCCCACCGGAGAGATATTCCATTCTTGCCCCGACGCTTATGAACTGGACGACACCTGGGAGACCGCTTTCCCGCTGGTGGCCGGTGTTGCCCAGCACCATTCCTTCGACAGCGATCCGTTCAGCTTTGCGGCAGACAAAGATTTCGTCAGCTTTGACTTACCGCCCAAATCGACCATCACCTTTACCATCTCATCAATGACTAACACCAATACATTGATGGAGCTTTATGATGCCGACGGCAACGCCCTGAATGTAACCGGCTCAAACCAGCTGGTCTGGAGCCAGCCGCCGGCAGGGCGCTATTACCTGAGTGTCAGCCCCGATTCCCTGGTAAGCTACGGCTGCGCCAGTGAGGTCGGTTATGTCCTGGAGAGTGAACTCCAACTGGGCTATACGGTTTACCTGCCGGTGATAGTGAACGGTTCATAATTCATAGGGTAAAGCCGAAGTTGGCTCTACCCGGCTGGCAGCAGCTTACCATATAGAAGCGGCCGCTATCTGATCAGATAGCGGCCGTTTTTCCCTGTTTCCGACGGAACTCATAACCAACCGGCCAAACCGACCCCCGCCATACGTTTTGCCCATGGCTTGGCCATGCCCCTGCCAACCGCTTGACATCAGCCCTGAAAAGCATTAAATTGAAGCTGTGTCATATACATTATTTAATTAGGTATAAGCGCTGATGTCCACCCGAGATTTGCTGGCTCAAACGAAGGCCCAAGAGAGCAAAGCGGTGCCAATCGCCTTGAATCTGATCATCTTTACCGTCTGGCTTTGGCTCTACCGCTCCCTTTTCGCCTACTTCGCCGTCATCTTCTCCAACGAAGATTTCCGCACCAACCAGCTTGTCCTGATCGGGGTCATCATTCTCATCGCCACCCAGGTCCAGCGAGGAAAGATCAACTTCCAGCTGGACGCCCCGCCCCGCCTATTTCCCTTGGGATTATCTCTAGCTATCGGCAGCTCCCTGCTCTACCTGCTGGTCGAACGATTCCTGGATATCAACACCATCTCCGCCAGCCTGTTTGGCATCGCTTCTTACGGTTTGCTGGGGCTCTGGATCTCCCCGAGCCGCTGGCGGCAGGGCATCCCCGCCGTCCTGCTCCTCATCGGCACCCTCCCCTTCGGCGAGCATATGCAGACCTTCATCGGCTATCCCATGCGCATCCTGACCGCTTCCCTGGTCCGCGACGGTCTCTCCGCCTCCGGCATCGCCTCCCTGGGCGTTGATACCATCCTCATCCTGGAAAACGGCGTATCCCAGGTTGACCTCCCCTGCAGTGGGGTCAAGAGCCTGTGGACCGGCGCCCTCTTCCTCATCGCCGCCACCTGGATCGAGCGCCGTCCGGTCAACTGGCGCTGGCTGTTCACCGGCCTCGTCTTCACCGTCCTGCTGTTCATCGCCAACCTGCTCCGGGTAGCTATCCTGGTATTGGTGGGACAGGTCGCCGGCTGGCACTTGGCCGCCCAGATGCTTCACGTTCCCCTGGGTGTTCTCGGCTTTATCGCCGCCTGCGCCGCCGCGGTCATGCTGCTGCGCCGGACGCCGCCCCAGCCCCACGATTCCGCCAGCGCTTCCCCCGCCCCTTTCGCCGCGCCCACCTGGCTGCCCGTCGCCCTCATCACCGCCATCCTGTTGATGGCCCTGCTCTATACCGCCCGTCCCCAAACCGGACTAGCCGCCCCTTCTCAAGGGTGGCAGTTCCCGGCCGGCCTAGCCGCCGAACCGATGCCCCTCAGGCCCGACGAACGCCAATGGCTGACCCGCGACGGTGCCCAATCGGCCGACCGCTACCGCTTCCAATGGCAGGATATCTCCGGTTCCATGATCCTGATCAGCAGCGACACCTGGCGTGCCCATCACCGCCCCGAACGCTGCTTTGAGGTATACGGGCTCACGCTGGAAGAGTCCACCCCCTACCTGATCAACCCGGAGCTGCCCATCCGCATGGTCTCCCTGGGAGACAGCCAGGGGCGCTCGCTGCAGTCGGCCGCTTATTGGTTCCAGTCCGCCAGCAGCACTACAAATGACTACGCGAAGCGAATGTGGGCCGATTTGCCTCCCAACCGGGAGCGTTGGGTGCTGGTCTCCATCCTATTCGATGGCACCATTGAGCCCAGCTCAACCGATGTTCATGATTTCTACACGGCGCTGCATCAAGCGGTCGCCCTGGATTTTAATTCGGCCGCGTCCAGCGGCCCTGAGGAGTAAATGAGGCCAACCAGGCGCTATTATCCCATTGATTGTCCTGCCTCTTTCGCCATCGTTTACTCAGGAGAGCCGTTCTAATGATTGCTAAGATCTCAAACAACCGTTTTATCAAGTCGTTCAAGCCGGAAAAGTGGAGCCGCGGGCTCTTCTGGTCATGGAACCTCATTTTCATCGCTTTCATGCTGTTGGGGTTCGCTCCTCAAATCTTGCCCATGCTTGTCACGGGCGTCCGCACCGGCGATATCCCATCCTCATTTCTGCTCTACGCCCTCATACTGACCGCCATTCCGGTGATAGCCGTAATCCTCGGGCTGACCCTGCTCCGGTCCCAACCTGGGAAGCTCTTCGCCCTCGGCTTCGGCGCGGAAGCCCCCTTGATGCTGCTCATCGCCTTCCGTTTCTTCCTGGTCCGGCAGATGACCCCCGCCATTGCCGTCCTGCTGATCACCTCCGCCCTGGGCCTGGCAGCTTTCCTCTGGCACCTGCTGGACCAACGCATCGACCAGCGCGGACCACTCATGACCCACGCCCGGCTGATTAGCATGACCTTCCTGTTGATAGTCGGCCTTTACGCCGCTGTCTGGGTCTCCTTCTACGTAGTTCCCATGGTAGCCCAGTCCGGGCATCTGCTGAGCAGCTTCTTCCAGCAAATCGGTCGCATGCTGAGAGAGCTCAACTGGAGCGACCTGGCCGAACAATGGCGCTGGATCCCCTTCT
>JAHEEY010000135.1 GCA_024640485.1 Chloroflexota bacterium
AAGGATAGTGCCTTCATGACCCGTGGAAAGAGAGAGATTTACGTTGGCGATACGCCGCTGCATCAAGAAAAGAGAGGGGTATCAGGAGGCTACGTCCATCTGTTGGGAGAGAGCTACTACCGTATCTCCCATACCGATCAGATGCCGGCTTTCTTCATGAGCCTGGTCAGCAGCGCGGATCACTGGCTGTTCATTGCCAGCAGTGGGGGGTTGACGGCGGGGCGAATTGATGCCGACTCCGCCCTGTTCCCTTATGAAACCGAAGACAAAATCACAGCGCACAGTGAAGAGACCGGCAGCAAAACGATCGTCCGAGCAGCACGAGATGGGCGGACCTATCTGTGGGAACCTTTCTCAGAACGGTATGCCGGGCTTTATGATCGGGAGCGATCGCTATACAAGAACATCTATGGGAATAAGCTTGTCTTTGAGGAAGTGAATCACGATCTACAGCTGACGTTCCGTTTGGCCTGGCGGACCAGCGACCGCTTCGGATTTGTGAGAAGCTGCTGGCTGCACAATCAGGGGGCTCAGGAGTGGCAGATCGATCTGCTGGATGGGCTGCAGAATCTGCTGCCCTACGGGGCGACCAGTGAGCGGCAAACCTCCTTAAGCAGCCTGCTCAACGCTTACAAGCGGAGTGAGCTGGACGGGCCAACCGGCCTGGGGATCTTTTCGCTAAGCGCGACGCTCACAGACCGGCCCGAGCCCAGCGAATCGCTGCGGGCAACGACCGTCTGGCAGGTTGGCTTAGACAGCAGCGGCTATCTGCTGTGCAGCGACCAGCTTGATTCCTTCCGGTCCGGTGGTTCACTGACGCCAGAGGTTGATCTGCGCGGTAAGGCGGGCGCCTACCTGGTGAACGCCGCCTTTGAGCTGGCAGCCGATCAAAGCCACCACTGGTCGATTGTGGCGGAGGTCAATCAGGACAGCAGCGCCATTGTGAAACTGGACCAGCTGCTCAGCGGTCAAAGCAGCGCGATTGAAGAACAAATCGAAAGCGACATCAACCGGGGCACGGAGAAGCTGGTTGACTTCGTGGCCGCGGCGGATGGGCTGCAGCAGACGGCTGAGCAAATGACCACGGCCCATCATTTCGCCAACGTGCTGTTCAATATTATGCGCGGGGGCATCTTCGCTGACGGCTACCAGGTTGAGCGGGATGATCTGCTGGACTTCATGCAGGTGCGCAACCGGGCGGCGCTGGCTGAACATGCCGATTGGTTTGCCAAACTCCCGGCGTCGCTGTCTATCCAGAAGCTGTACCAACTGGCCGCCGAGAGCGGCGAGCCTGATCTGATACGGCTCTGCTATGAGTACCTGCCGCTGATCTTCAGCCGGCGGCATGGGGACCCCAGCCGGCCCTGGAACCGGTTTGCCATTAAGCTGAAGAAACGTGATGGGTCGCCGCGCCTCTTCTATCAGGGCAACTGGCGGGATATCTTCCAGAATTGGGAGCCGCTGGCGCTCTCTTTCCCGGCTTATACCGAAGGGATGGCGGCCAAATTCTTGAACGCGACTACCGCCGACGGCTACAACCCGTATCGGGTCACCCGAGACGGCATTGAATGGGAAGTGCCGGAGCCGGACAATCCCTGGTCCAATATCGGCTATTGGAGCGATCATCAGATTATCTATCTGCAGAAGCTGCTGGAACTGTCAGATCAGATCCAGCTGGGCAGTTTGTCCAAACTGTGGAACTGGCCCATCTTTGCCTACGCGGACGTGCCGTACCGTATCCGTTCGTACCCGGAGATGCTGGAAGATTGGAACAACACCATTGATTTCGATGGGGAGGGTGAACGCGTCAAAGAAGAGGCGGTCAGCGCCCTGGGCACCGATGGGCGGCTGCTGCTGAACAGCGACGGGCGGGTGATCCATGTCACCATGACCGAGAAGCTGCTGGTGCTGCTTTTGGCCAAGCTGGTTAATCTGGTTCCAGGAGGCGGCATTTGGATGAACACCCAGCGCCCGGAATGGAACGATGCCAACAACGCCCTGGTGGGGAAGGGGCTGTCGGTGGTTACGACAGCCTACCTGCGCCGTTTCGTGACCTTCTGGCTGGGGCAGATGGCGTCGGTGGATGAAGGGAGCTTCGCAGTCAACGAGGCGGCAGCCCACCTGATGGGTGGGGTACAAGGAATCCTTCAGAAATATCAGCCGCATCTGCGGGGTGGTTTCGACGACCGCAGCCGCCGGATGATGATGGACGATCTAGGGATGGCGGGCACCGCATACCGGGCCGGGCTCTACCAGGAAGGGCTGCCGAGCAGAAAGGTCGAGCTGGGCCGGCAGTCGCTGATTGAATTCCTGCATCTGGCACAAAGCTATTTTGAGCAAACCTTGCTGGCTAACCGGCGGGAAGACGGCCTTTTCCACAGCTACAACACGCTGCGCTTGAGTGAGAAAGAGAGCGCGGTGGAAAGGCTGTATCTGATGTTGGAAGGGCAGGTGGCCCTGCTGTCATCGGGCATGCTGTCACCAGATGAGGCGCTGGAACTGCTGCACAAGCTGCGGGTTAGCGAGCTGTACCGGGAAGACCAACACTCGTATATCCTTTATCCCAACCGCCAGCTTCCGGGATTCCGGCAGAAAAACCAAATCGCCGCCGAGCAGGTGGCTGGTTCAGCGCTGGCGGCGGCGATGACGGCGGCGGGCGATGGACGGCTGCTGGCCCGTGATGATGCCGGCGGCTACCATTTCAACGGGCAGTTCCGCAACGCCAACGACGTCGCCGGGGCGCTGGATTCACTTTCACAAGAGCCGGCTTACGCGGAGATGGCGGCGGCAGAGCGTGGTTTCCTGCTGGATCTGTTTGAGGATACCTTTAATCACGGCACCTTCACCGGCCGCTCGGGGACTTTTTACGCTTATGAAGGGTTGGGGAGCATCTACTGGCACATGGTCAGCAAACTGCTGCTGGCCGCCCAAGAGTGCTACCAGCAGGCAACCGATGAAGGGGCGGACCCGGCCGTTATCAAGGGGCTGGGGGCGGCCTATTATGATATCCGTGAGGGGATCGGCTTCAACAAGAGCCCGGCGGTGTATGGAGCGTTCCCGACTGATCCGTATTCGCACACTCCCTTTGGCGGCGGGGCCCGCCAGCCGGGGATGACCGGGCAGGTAAAAGAGGAGATCTTGACCAGGCTGGGAGAGTTGGGTGTTTTGGTGCGGCGGGGCACGCTTTGTTTTGAGCCGACCCTATTGAAAAGCGAAGAGTTCATCAGCGAGGCGCAGCCGTTCGCCTACATCGACACAAAGGGTGAAGAAAGGGAATTGTCGCTGGTACCGGGATCGTTGGCTTTCACCATCTGCCAGACGGCAGTGGTTTATGCTCAGGGTGCGGGGGCCAAGATTGTGGTGAGCCGTGCCGGCCAAGAGCCGGTTACCATCAGTGGGAACTGCCTGGACGAGGCAACGACCCAGAGCATCTTTGATCGGGACGGACAGGTCGAGCTGCTTCAGGTGACCGTAGCGGTATAGAGCGTTCCCAACCAGTTATTGCTGCCGGCCAAACGGGCTGGTGATGTAACGGCTGGGATCGCCTCCGCGGGGAGATGAACCTTGCGCAGGTATGCTCAGGCCAGCAGCCGCTTATCCCTGGCCTTCCAAGAGCCGGCGAACATCGGGCAGCTTGAGAAAGATGGCCCGATCTCCCGGCTCCGTGATGGCGCTGGCAAGCGCTGTCAGCTCGGCGCGGGCTTGATCTCTACTCGACACCGCTTGATCAGGATGGCCAAGTTGCTCCAGGGTATCTGCCTGGGAATCGAAAATCTGCCACAGGATTGAGTGGGCTGAGAGCTCTTCCGCCAGGTGACGGGCTGCCCCCAGGCTGTGATTGGCCTCTTCGAGCTGGCCCATGGCTAACAGCGCCTTCCCTTTGAGAAGCTGTGCTTCACCCTGATACTGCCTGACATGGAACCGATCCAGATAATCGAGCAGATCATCAGCCCGCCTGGCGGCTAAATGGTGACGGCCTTCAGCCAGGCGAACCTTGATCTCGACTATTCTTATCTCCATGGAATTGTAAATCGGCACCGGGGGCAGATCTAGATCTAGATCCGCCAGACATTTGTGCAGCGATTCTTGGGCAGCGGCTAGATCGCCGGCGTTGAGATAAAGCAGGCTGGCCGCGCCCCAGGAGTAACTTTGAACAAAGGGCATGTGCTGGTGGAGAATCTGTGCCGCCTGGCGGCAGAAGGAAATCCCGGGTTCAACTGCCCCAATAAAGGCGTAGTAGTTGGCTTTAGCTACCAGGGCGATGGCCTGCGTCGGCGCCGCCTGGGCCTTTTCGCCGAACTCGATACAGTTGTTCAAGGCAGTGAGCGCCTCTCCCCACCGTCCATGGACCAAATGCATCAGCCCCCAGTAATATTGGCAGCTTGCCAATCCCCAGGTGTTTCCGACCGATTGGTTGATCTGTTCCGCTTTTTCCAACAAGAGCCGGGCTGGCTCATTATTGCCGATCAAGAATTGGAACTTAGAGGTATTGATGTGATTGAGGGCCAGCAGGGGGAGGTCATTGCTCTCCCGCAGGAGGATGCGGCTTTCTTCAAATGCCTGCAAGGCGTCCTCGTGCCGGCCAACGCCAACATAAGCGAGGGCCAAGTCGTTGAGGATGGGGCCCAATTCAATGGTTGAACTGGATTCCCGAGCGATCCGTACGGCCGCTTCTCCATGCTTTGTCGTCTGGACAAAATCGAAGCGGCTCCACTTGTAGTAGAGCATCAAGTTCCAGTGAATCTTGGCTTCCGCGGCGCTTTGGCCTAATTCATGGGCCAATTCAAGGGTATCTTGGGACAACTGCAAGCTGATTTCAGCATCGAAAACCGGGCTTGGGATGCTGCGGATGGTCGCCTGAGCCATTTTGGCAGCTAATTCCAGGCGCTTATCATCTCGCTGCCGGGCCAGTTCCAGCATCGCCTGGTAGTTTTCCAATGAATCTTCGTAGCGGGACAGCAGCTCCAGGGCGCGGCTCCGGCGGGTGAATAATGTCTCCAGCTTCTGACTGCCGGGATCGACGCTGTCAATATAGCCCAGGGCTCTGGTGTAATGATCAACCGCCTCCACATTGGCAAACAGCCGGGCGGCTGAATTGCCGGCGGTGATGTAATAATCAAGGGCTTTCTCTTTGAGACCGCCTTCGGAGAAATGAAAGGCCAGCAGCGGGGCCAGCTTGCCCAGCTGATCTGGAAACAGCTCTTCTAATGCGCGGCCCGCGCGGCGGTGGAGTTCCCGGCGGCGCTTCAGCAAGATTGTCTGGTAAGCGACTTCCTGGGTGAGGGGATTGCTGAAAACATACTCCAGCTCCGGCAGGCGGGAGGCTTCTCGAATGATTTCCAGGCGCAGGAGCATGTTCAACTGGCGCTGGATCAGCGGCGCGGCCCCCTGGTCTGGCCCCTCGACAGCCTCCAGCACCCGCCGGTAGAAGGTGCGCCCGATGACTGCGGCCGTCTGTATCAACAGCCGGGCTTCTTCCTGCAAACGGTCAATGCGAGATGACAGCAGCGACTGCAGGCTGTCGGGTATCTCGATCTGCCGGCCATTGCCGGTGGCGCGCCAGTAAAGCGTTTTTTCGCCGTCCAGTTCGATCTCCTCGGCTACCAGCGCCTGACTGTCGATCAGGCTGCGGATGACCTCTTCGATAAAGAAGGGATTGCCGCCAGCGCGCTCTTGGATGCGGGCGCGCAAGCTCTGGGGCATATCGGTATGGACTAATAAGCGATCGATGAGCTCATCTACCTGTGTGCCCGAGAGGGGCCGCATACTTATTTCGGTATACAGGTGACGAAACTGTTCGTCGGCGGTGGTCTTTATATGCCAGACAGGCCCATGCCTTTCCGGCCGAAACGCGCAGAGCAGCACCAGCGGTATCTCGGCGGTCAGGGGGAGGAGGTGCAGCAGCAGATCGATGGAAGCGGTATCACTCCAGTGAATGTCGTCAAAAACCAGAACAGTAGGCTGCCCAGAGAAGCGCTGCCGCCAGAGGGCCGGCATGATCTGGTACAGCTCCTGTTTGAAAGCTTCCCCTGACAATCGCTCCTGGCCATCGCTCTCCAGATCAAATAATGCCTCAAACAGCCGCTGCGCTCGGGGCGCGTCAGTCTGGTCGAATTGACGGCAAAGGGCTGCCAGCTTCTGGCGCGTCTGCTCGGCCGAATCGCTGGGGCTGATGTTGTTGAGACGGCGGATGAGGCGCTGGAAGGGGGCATAGGGCTGGTTGTTTTCATAGGAAAGCGATGACGTCTCAATCCAGTTGAGCGAGGGGTTATTCCCCAGGGATCGTTTGGCTTCATGAATCAGCCGGCTCTTGCCCAGT
Organism: Chloroflexota bacterium; assembly: GCA_024640485.1. Taxonomy (GTDB): domain Bacteria; phylum Chloroflexota; class Anaerolineae; order Promineifilales; family Promineifilaceae; genus JAHEEY01. The sequence goes on from JAHEEY010000135.1 coordinate 6,320, forward strand.
CCAGCGTGGCCAATGACACAGACGATATGGCCGACGGCCTGCTGAACGGCGGCGAGGATATCCTGGAGGGCTGACAGCTCGATCTCCCGTCCGACCAGGGCGGCCTGCAGACCGTCGATCCCCCGCTGCCGGCCGGCTTCAGCTTTGCGGGCTGATACTGTGTAGGCGGGTACGGGGTCGGTTTTGCCCTTGATTGAGATCCCGCCCAGCTCTTGAATCTCGAAATAGGGTTTGACCAGCTTGTAGGTGTCGTGGGCGATCTGAACCGTACCCGGCTCGGCGGTCTGTTCCATGCGGGCGGCCAGGTTGATGGCATCACCCATGGCGGTGTATTCCATGCGCAGGTCTGATCCGACGGTGCCGACAACCACCAGCCCGGTATTGATACCCACACGGACGTTGAGGTCAAATCCCCAGGATTGGGAGATCCGCTGACGATAGGCAGCGATATGGGCGACAATATCCAGGCCGGCTAATACCGCCCGCCGGGGATCGTCTTCATGGGTCAATGGGGCCCCGAAGAAAGCCAATATGCCATCGCCCATCAGACGGGCAACGGTGCCTTCATATTTGTAGACAGGCTTGATCATGAGCTCGAAGGCGCCGTTGATGATCTCGGTCCACTCTTCGGGGTCGAGATGTCCGGCGGCGGCGGTGGAGCCTTTGACATCACAAAAGAGCATGGTCACGATGCGGCGCTCGCCGACCATTTCGCCTGCGGCGCGAGCGGCGTCGAGCTTTTCCCGGAGCTCTTCGGGGATATAGCGTTCCAGTTTGGGCGGGTTGGGGGCGGCCGGAGAGGGGATCTCCACTGAAGGGGCTTCTTCAGGGGCGGCTGGAGCCGTGAATCGGGTTTGATCGGCATGCTGCCGGCCAAGGGCGTGGGAGCGATCGCCGCCGGCAGCCCATCCCAGGGCCGCCGCAGGGGTCAGGGGACGCCCGCAATGGTCGCAGAAATCAGAATCGGGCAGCAGTGAAACGCCGCAGCGGGGGCAGTGATCGACTAACAGCCGGCCACAGCGGCGGCAGAAGTTTGCTTCCGGGCGATTCTCTGTCTGGCATTGAGGACAATTCAAGATGATAGCCTCCTCGGGGCGGGTATGGCCGGCAGTATGGGGGGCGATTTCCCTGGGCTGGGATCGGCAGCTTCCATTCGGGTTGAGATGCGCCGCCGCCGTCAGGATCTGCTCAGGGGGCGCTTTGGGTTCCAATATCGAGGGTAATCTGCCGGGCCAATCGAAGTTCGTTTTTTGGCTTTCGGGCATTCACCGCTGCGCGGGAAAGCGTCTGCCGTAGGGTGCCGTGTTTCGGGCAAGAAGGTATTCGGGTCGAATTGTAACGCCACCGCCATCGTCTTGCCAATAATGACAGCTGCCCCGGCCCAGATGGGCGGTGAATGCCGCTCCGGCTGACTCTGTGAGGCGGCGGATCGCCATAGTTCAATCGGGGGCCTCTTGACTTTCAACTAACCAGTCGGTATAATTCGGCTATTATGAGTAAAGCGACACGTGACAAAATCCTGGCAACGACATCCAGCCTGCTTGAGCGGCAGGGGTATCATGCCACCGGGCTGGCGCAAATTGTCAGCGAGAGCGCCACGCCGCGCGGGTCGCTGTATTATTACTTCCCAGACGGCAAGGAAGAATTGGCGTCGGAGGCCGTGGCGCTGCGTATGCGGGCAACGGCTGAGTTCGCCCGACGCTTTTTGGGCGAGATTAATGATCCGGTTGAGGCGGTTTACGCCATGATTATGGATATGGCAGAGAAGATGTCAAAGCAGGGGTGCGGCACTGGAGCGCCGATCGCGGCGGTCGCTTTAGAAGCGTCCAACAGCAGCGAGCGGATTCGCAAAGCGTGCGCCGATGGTTACCAAGGGCTGCAGGAAGTGCTGGCGGCAAAGCTGGTTATGGGTGGGTTCTCGGCTGAAAGAGCCTCTTCTCTGGCGATGACGATCAATGCCAGTATCGAAGGGGGAATGGTGCTTTCGCGCACCAAGCACGACTCTGATATCCTGGTCAGCATCGCGGATGATATGAAGTTCTTGCTGCGAAGCGCGCTGCAAGCATCAGGATAGCGCAGCGGCTCTTTTTTTTGAGCCGGAATTATACTAACCGGTCTACTGATTATTTGCCGACCGGGTGAGATAGTCTTACAAGGAAAACAGCAGCGGGGCTGTTTCTTACAGAATCAGAACAGCTGGCTGGCCGCAATCACATCGGCTGGCCATGAAGGAAAGTGACATGAAAGTATTAGCATTCGCGGCCAGCAACAGCCGCAACTCAATTAATAAGACACTGGTCTCTTATGCCGCAGGCCTACTGGAAGCAGGGATGGTTGACAATCCCGAAGTGGAGGTCATCGACATCAATGATTTCGAAATGCCGCTCTACAGTATTGACCGCGAACGGCGAGAGGGGATTCCTGAGCAGGCGCACCAGTTTTACCAGAAGATTGGTGAGGCGGATGCACTGCTGATCGCTTTTGCCGAGCATAATGGACATTACACTGCGGCGTATAAGAATCTCTTCGACTGGGCTTCTCGCGTGGACCGGAAGGTGTATCAGAATAAACCTGCCGTCTTGCTGGCATCATCGCCGGGCCCCAGTGGGGCGAGGAATGTCTTGAAGGCGGCAAAAGAATCGGCGCCCCATTTTGGCATGAATGTGAAAGCGGCTCTTTCGGTCCCCCGTTTTTTCGAGAGCTTTGACGTGGAGCAGGATCGGGTCAGCAGTGATGAGATTCAGGGCCAGCTGAAGTCGGTGCTGGCTTCATTGAACTAAGCCGGGAGATCGACTCCTGACGATTGGGCGCCGCTGATTAAGGCACGATGAGCTTCGGTGAGAAGCAGACAGACAGCGTACAGCCATACCTCCTTGTTTGGGGGTATGGCTGTACGGGCGACAGGTCCAGGTGTCCTGGAGCCTGATCAATCCCGGCCGTTCAACCTAAATGCCGCCCGCCGACTGCCGGCGGGCCGAAATCTGACACCAATGGCATCGACAGGCGGCGGCAGACAGATTATATTGGGGGAGATCTGTTTTTTGGTTTGACCGCCGAGCTTTCTGATTCCTTATGACCGGCAGTGAAGTGGGGGTGCTGTTCTTTATCGCTCTATCTCGACCGTGGGGAAGGAAACAACTGATGTGGAAAAGAGTCTCTGATTGGGTACACCGTATTTCGACTGGATGGGCTGCGCTGGCGGCTCTAGTCATTTTCCTGCTGTTCACAGCTCTGGTACTCCCTGGACAGGCGTCCCGGGCGGAAGCGAATACCGGAAATGGGGATTCGCCGGACATGTCGTTCTATTACACGGCGGATGATTTGTACCAGATGGCCGAGGGATATGGTGAAGAAGGGCGGCGCGCCTATATCCGGGCGCGGTTTACCTTTGATCTGATCTGGCCGTTGGTGTACACCATCTTCCTGGCGACCGGGATCAGCTGGCTGACCCGCCAGGCGTTTGCCCCCGGGAGCCGGTGGCAGCTGGCCAACCTGGCGCCGATTCTGGCGGCGCTGTTTGACTATCTGGAGAACATATCGACCTCGCTGGTGATGATGCGGTATCCCATCAGTACAGCCGTGGTGGATGTGCTGGCGCCCCTTTTCACCATGATCAAGTGGACTTTGGTGAGCGGCAGTTTCCTGATCCTGCTGATAAGCGGGGCCGCCGCGGGGTGGCGCTGGGTGAGAACCCGGAAGTAGAAGGAGGGCTTCGACGACGGCAGGCAGCGGGGCGGCGGGCCGAGGAATCCTGGCCTGCATGAGCTGCTTCACATCTTGGGGTTTAGGGCGTTGAGCTCAATCACCGGGGGATTCATTCGGCGGCAGCATGCATTGCTAGACAGCGGGCCGGGTAAAAGGTGGGTGGGGGCCG
>JAHEEY010000581.1 GCA_024640485.1 Chloroflexota bacterium
TCCTCGCCGGCGGGGACGGTGAACGGCTGGAACGGCTGGATCACCACCGGCCGGTCGGCCAGAGCGGGCAGCAGGGTCAGCGGGCCGCTGGAATCGCGGAACACGAACCGTTGAATCTGGGGGTATTCCGGGGCCGCATCGGCCTCGACTACCTCGGCGCTCAGGGGCATATCGTCCTCTTCCTGCAGATCCTGCTGGTCGTAGCTCAGCCGCCATTCACCGGCTAGATGGCTGGCGGCCAGCCTCAACATAGCGATCTGGCGCACCGCCGTCTGGTTCAACCCCAGCGGTACCGTGCCCCACCATTGATTCGGTCGCGTTTCGCTCATATCCGATTCCTTTCCCGGCGCCGCCGGCATGCCTTTGATTCTGACACGTTGTTGGCTACAATGACAACAGATATCAGCTGCGCGTGGCGGCGCGGCTACCTACTATACAGCGGCGCATTTGGATTGGCTACCAGCACGCCCGGCAGGCCACGCCAGCCGCTGAGGAGCGACCTTCGATGGACAGTTTCTTTCAGGATTGGCTGTTAAGCCCCACAACGCTGCGTCTGGGGGCGGTGATTCTCGCCTTCATCATCATCCGGCTGATCTCCACGGCGATCACCCGGATGCTGGTTGGCCGGATCAAAGAGCGGGGGATGCGGCACCAGGCGCGTAAGGCGACCAATTTCGCCGGATACGTCATCTTCCTGCTGCTGGCGGGCTTCATTTTCAGCAATCAGCTGTCGGGCCTGACCGTCGCCCTGGGGGTGGCCACCGCCGGCATCGCCTTCGCCCTGCAGGAAGTGATCGCTTCCATCGCCGGCTGGATGGCGATTTTAGCGGGCCAATTTTACGATACTGGCGACCGGGTGCAGCTGGGCGGCATCATCGGCGATGTGATGGACATCGGCATCCTGCGGACCACCATCATGGAGTGCGGCGGCTGGGTCAGCGGCGACCTGTACAACGGGCGTACGGTGCGGGTTGCCAACAGCTTCGTCTTCAAAGAGCCGGTGTACAACTACTCCGGCGGCTTCCCCTTCCTGTGGGATGAGATCAAGGTGCCGGTGAAGTTCGGCAGCGACCACAATCTAGCCCGGCGGCTTATGGAGAAGGTGGCGGTGCAGGTCGTGGGCGAATACAGCGCGGTGGCCGCCAAAACGTGGGCCAAGATGCAGACCCAGTATCTGATCGAAGACGCCGAGACCGGCCCCATGGTCAGTATGGTATTCAACGACAACTGGATCGAATTCACCATCCGCTACGTGGTGGCCTACAAGAAGCGGCGGGGCACCAAAGATGAGCTCTCCCGGCTGCTGCTGGACGCGTTCGAAAAGACCGATGGCAAAGTCGGCCTGGCTTCAGCCACCTTCCATCTGGTGGAAACGCCCACTTTCAACGTCAAGCTGGCCCGGGAGTAGATTCCTACCGGTTGACGGTGATAGTCACCGGGCTGACCTGCCCGGCGGTGACCGTCACCGGGGCCAGATATTCGCTCTCGCCGATCTTGGCGTAGACATCGTACAGCCCCGGTTTGACGTCGGCGAAGACGAAGTTCTCCGCCCAACCCAGGTCGGGGTTGATGGTGACGATGCCGGCGGGATCGGACTGGTAGCTCCAGCTGTTGTAGCCGCTGCCGGCTTCCTCGCTGCGGGGGATCAGGCTCAGGGGTACTCCCTGCCAGGGGCGGCCGTCGCCGCTGAGCAGCCGTCCGGCGACCACCCCCCGGGTGGCCGGCTGGATCCACAGCATCGGGTTTTGGGTAGCCCCGAAACTATTTTCTCCTACACGAACTTCCAGATGGAGATGGGGGACGGTGGCGGCGCCGCCGATGCCCACCTCGGCCAGCTGTTCGCCGGCACTCACCCGCTGCCCCGGCTCCACCAGCAGATTGACGATATGGCCGTAGAGCACGTAGATGGGCTGCCCCAGCCAGCTTTGATCCAGCTTGAGCACCACCAGATGGCCGTACCAGTTGCAGCGCCAGCCGTACTGCTGGCTGTAGTCGTCCTGGGCCACAACGATGGTGCCGTCAGCGGCGGCCAGCACCGGCAGCTCCGCGGCGGCCGCAGCGTCGACGCCGTTGTGCAGCAAGATAAGGCCGCCGCCGTCATAGCCGTAGGGGAAAGCGCTGTAGCTGGTCAGGTAGCGTCCGCCGCCGGGGAACGGCTTGGCCAGCCAGAAATGGTTGGCGGCGGCAGCGTTGTTGGGCGCCGGGTATATCTGCTCCCCCAGCACGCCCCGGGGGTAATCGGGCACTTCCGGCGGCTCGACGCAGCCGTCGCCGCCGTTGATCGCCGCCGGGTACTCATTGGCGTCAGCCTCGACGGTGGGCGGTTCCGCACCGGGCTCCATCTGCAGCGGCGGGGCCGACGTGGGGCTGGGCATCGCCAGCGGCGCCGGGGTATCGGTGGGCAGTATCGGGGGCGCCGCGGTGGGCATCAAGGTAGGCAGCGGCTCGCCGTCTACGGTGGCCACCGGGGTGAAGGTGGGCGGCAGCTGGGCCGCCTGCTGCAGCGGCGCCGCGGTCGCCGCCGGTTTCAGCGCCGGCGCCGGAGCGGTGGCCATCAGGGTGGGCACCGCGGCAACCTGGGCCGCCGGCCGGCTGTTGTTCTGGGATAGCCAGATAATCCCGGTGAGGGGGATGATGAACAACAGCATGGCGCCGACGATCAGGACTCTGTTAGATCGCATCGATAGATTTTCCCATTAGACGGTTTCACCCAGCTTGACGGCGTGGAAGATCTTCATCCGCACCAGGAACAGGCTTAATACCAGCAGCGTCACCACGAAGAGGCCGCCGAATAGCACATATATTTGAATGACCGCCGGCCAGGCGATTTCCACCAGGTAGGGCGGGATCAGGGCGGCTTCGCTGTCGCCCATCTGCAGGAAGGGGATGAACTGCTGCGAGAGCCAGATGCCCAGGGCGGTGCCCAGGACGCCGCC
>JAHEEY010000136.1 GCA_024640485.1 Chloroflexota bacterium
ATGGCTCTGGTAAACTTGCCCCATGAGTACTAAGAGAAGATTTCCCGCCACAGTGAGCATCACTGCGCTGATATTTGTGATCGCTGCCATCGCCGTCGGCTGGCGGCTGATGAACGGTGATAACAGCCTGCTTCGTGATGTGATGGTTGGAGAAAGCGTGATCACTCCGAATGCCGATGGGGATAATGACGCCACCCCGATCCAATACCAGTTGTCGCGTAATGCGGTGGTGTCCATTTATTTCGAGAACAGCAGTGGAGATCGCTTTTACTTCCGTGATAACAAGCCGCGCGGCGCTGGGGATTATGAAGTCTTATTCAGCGGCGTGGTTGACGGTTATCGGCTGCCGGATGAAACGGTGTCCGGCGCAATTTTGAGCCGGCTGCTGCAGGACGGCAGTTATACCTGGACGGTCAGCGCCACAGACGAAGACAGGGTCACTGAGCGTATTCAGGGTCAGATAGTAATTCAAGATGCGGACAATGTGCTTCCGGAGATGCGGAATTTCACACTGAGCAAAGATTATTTCACCCCGAATCGGGACGGCATTGATGACCGGGCCCAGGCCCAACTGTATCTGACCAAGGAGGTCGCCGAATTAAGGGTGTTTCTAATCGACCTGGATGGGCTGGAAATACCCATTTCAGAGCTGGAACGGGATGTGGTTGCCGGCATGCCGGGACGACACTACTTCGATTATGAAGGTGGGGTCGATAATGGCGAGACGCCTCCTGCCGACGGTACCTATCAGATCGCGGCGGTTGCCCAGGATCTAGAGGGTCAGAGGACCCGGGTCGAAGAGAGCTTGACAATCGAGTACGGCGGCGTGCCCAGGGCGGATATCTTCGCGCCACCGACGGGCGATACGGTGCAGTTTGATGCGACCGCGGTTGCTTTGTGTGACACTCTGTATGTCACGATGACCGTCTCCAACTACGGCACGACCCCCATTAGGACCAGCGGTCCTGAGCCCGGCACGGTGTATGATTCTGACTGGAACTACAATACCTTGGGCTGGCACACGGAGTCGGGCGCCTGGCGGGCTGCCATCGGTTTCGAAAACGAACTCACCAACTATCCATTCCGCTGGGCCGTGGGCAATCGAGCGGATCTGGAGCAGATCGGCGATTATTATTATCTGATGCCTGGCAACCGGGCGACCATCAGCGGCGGCATCCGGCTGGTCAACGTTTTTGGTGACCGCAACCCGCAGCCGATGTGGGCCGGGTTGATCCATGAAGACGTAGAAATCGCCCAATTCAACACTCACGTCGACCCTCATCAGATTTTGGTCGACATCCCAGACGCCGGCAACATGCCCAGCTGTGAGGCTCGGGAGATTCCCCTCAAGAGCGTGCCGTAGTGAACCGTGAAGGCGAGCCCGGCGAGATGCCTATCACGGCGCGGCTTGAAGTTCTGCCGCAGAGCACCTTAAGTCAGGCTGAGTGATATTGGTGCCTTCCTGCCAAGGCGATAAACTACCTGCAGTCATGTCGTTAGGGGAAGCCCTACCATGAACAAGCTGTTTCTTTGAAAAACCACAGGCGAACAGACATTGAAACTCATGAAATGTATTTGGGCCCTGCTGACAGCAGCGGCGTTGTTGACATCTTGCCAGCCTGAACTGGTCTTTGTGGATGTGACCCGTCTGGTTGAGGTGACCCCTGGGAACGGCAGTTCAGCCGCTGAAGACGACTCCTCCGCCGTTCAGCCCAGTGAAGCTGCCCTAACGGTGACCGAAGAGGTTACCAGGGTAGTCACCAGAACTGTGGTCGAAGAGCTGTTGGTAGAAGTCACCAAGACGCCGGTCGGGAGCTCGCAGCGGCCCATTCAACTGCTGTTTTCCCCGATTGTAGGAACTGATGTCATTTCCCGCCGCGGGCAATTCCTTGCTGAGGCGTTGTCGGCATCAACCGGACTCGCGTTTCAGGTGGGGATATTGGATGACGAGGAAACGGTCATCCAACTGATGTGCGCCGCGCCGGAGGAAGCGATGGGGTTTCTTTCCCCCGCCGGGTTTGTCACGGCGGAAAGCATCTGCGGCGCACAGGCCGGCAGCGTCGCGCTGCAAACGGAAGGTTTGCCCTGGCAAGCCGGCATGATCGTCGCCCGGCGTGACAGCGGTATCGTTTCTCTGGCGGATTTGGCAGGCCGCAGCTTGGCCATTCCTGAAGCCAAAAACGCGCCGCACGTTGACTATTTCCTGGCCCAGCTGAAAGATGCCGGGATTGAGCCATCGGAGATAATTGCCCTGCCGGGTGACAGCAGCGCGATGCTGGCAGTTTACAATCGAGAGGTTGATGCGGCTGTTGCCGGGTACGTCCCTCCGGTCCTGCCATACAATGAGCGGCTGTGGACATATGGCGAAGACAGCCCTGAGGTTTGGCGTCGGGTAGGTATTTCACCCAGCCGCAGCCCCATAGGCTACGTGCTGGTAAACGGGGAGCCGGAGTTCGGCGGGTACCGTCTCCGAGACGCCCGCTCGCGCGTCTTTGATGTGCTCCCTGATATTTATGATGAAACGCAGATCGTTGCTCTGAGCGCCCCGATTCCTAATGATACCATCGCCTTCGGTGCCCGATTCCCCCTGCAAATGGCCCGCCAAATCGTGCCGGCATTGACCGAATTTGCTGCCTCTGACGGCTGCATCAATTCGCTCTGTTCAGCCGACTTCTTCGGCTGGACCGGCCTGGCGCCGGCAGATGAAGCAGCCTACGAACCAGTGCGGTTTATTCTCAACACGTTGACCGGCGCTGGAGACGGCGTCGAATCCCCCTGATGTCTGACTGCGGAGCGATCGCTGCCTTCGGATCCAGCCGCCCGCGGACATGCCAGCAAAACTGAGCGGCAGGAGTATCAAAGCTCAAGGAACTTGAATGTTAGATGTAGCAGTTGTTATTGTAAGTTGGAACGTGCGAGACTATTTAGATAAATGTCTGCGCTCGGTGAACAGCGAAATCGCCCGTTCAGGATTGGCTGCCAAGGTGTGGGTAGTTGACAATGCTTCCACTGATGGCACCGTTGAAATTCTGGCGGATCTGTTCCCGCACGTTGAATTGATTGTCAATGAGCACAATCCCGGCTTTGGCGCCGCCAACAACCAGGGTATGAGAGCTGCCGCCGCTTTTGAACCTCGCTACTACTTCTTGTTGAATCCTGACACCGTGGTCCAACCTGGGGCCTTGACTCATTTGGTCAACTGTCTGGAAGAGCGCCCGCGGGCAGCCATGGCTGGGGCCAGGCTGGTTTACGGCAGTGGACGTTTTCAGCACAGTGCCTTCTTCTTCCCAGGCATCAGCCAGCTGCTGTTCGATCTCTTTCCACTGCCGGCACGTCTGTATGAAAGCCGCCTGAACGGCCGTTATTCCCGCAGCCAATACCGACCGGCCGGGGAACCATTCGTGATCGATCACCCCTTGGGCGCTACCATGATGTTGAGAGCCGAGGTGTTTCAAGCCACCCAGGGGTTTGATGAAGCATTTCACATGTATTGTGAAGAGGTGGATTGGTGCTGGCGTATTCATAAGGCGAACTGGCAGATCTACGCTGTCCCGGCAGCAGAGATCGTTCATTACGGGGGCGAGAGCACCAAACAAGCTGAAGTCCGGTCACTGGTCAATTTGTGGCGCAGCCGGGCCATGCTTTACCAGAGGCACCACAATCGCTTGAAATATCTGCTGGGCGCATATCTGGTCAAGATCGGGATGACTCGCAAGGCGAAACAGAGCAGTGACCCGGTGTTAAAGCAAGCGTATCAAGAAATCATTGAGATCTGGCAGAGCAGCTATGATAGATAGCAAATCTCAAGCTTCCAGCGAGTTAGCCGCTCCAGAGCTAACCGTGGTGATTTTGACGCTGAACGAAGCCGAACATATCCAGGCGTGTATCGAAAGCTTGCGTTGGGCGGATCGGATCCTCGTCTTTGACAGCTTCAGTCAGGATGATACCGTTGCCCTGGCTGAAGCGGCTGGAGCGGAAGTAGGTCAGTGCAAGTTCCAGAATTATGCCCAGCAGCGGAATGCCGCGCTGGACAGCTTGTCGACCGATTGGGTCTTCTTTGTGGACGCTGACGAGCGGGGCACCGAGGAATTAGCGGCTGAGATTCGGCAGCTCATTTCCAGCCGGCCAGAAGCTGGTTGGAACGTACCTCGCCACAACTATATTTTCGGCAAGCTCACCAGAGGGGCTGGCTGGTATCCCGATTACCAGCTGCGGCTGTTCAACCACGGCAAGGTACGCTATGAACGGCCGGTGCACGAGATCGCCGTTGTGGATGGCGAGATAGGCTATCTGGAGAACCCTCTGATCCATTTCAACTACCGGGATCAGGCCCATTTTCGGGCCAAGCAGCGGGCATATTCCAGCTACGATGCCTTTATCCTTAAGGAGCAGGGAATGCGGCCCTGGCCGCACAAGTTTGTCCGCGAGCCGTTGCGACAATTTTGGTGGCGCTTCGTAACGTTAAAAGGATATACGGATGGCTGGCACGGTCTGCGTCTCAGCATCTATATGGCTTATTACGAATGGGTGAAATATCGAAAACTCGCCTGGTTATGGCGCAAACGGTGAGGCTGAGGAGCGAGAATCATGACCCCGATTGGAGTCGACTGTGTTATCAGCGGTGACGGATCGGTGCAGGTGAACAGGGTGCGGATCGGTCAGAAATGGCAGACGGTGGAGCAGGGACGACAATGGCAGGATGCCGCTGGACGCCACGTGCTGATCATGTGGGCGAGCCGTGAAGTGCGTGAAATCCTGCTGCGGGTTGAGACGTTGACTTGGGAAATGATGCCGCCATCCGGGGGAAGGATAGCGGTTTAGTTTGGGGGAGTGGTGATACCTAGGCGCCAGCGGGTTTCGGCGAAGTAGCCGGTGGGTTTACCGGCAGGATCACGTAGAAACGGCTGCCAGGCATGCGATCTTCATCCTCTTGGTCCGATTCCACCCAAATTTCACCGCCGTGTGCCTGGATGACCCCTTTGGCGATCGGCAGCCCTAAACCCGGACCGGCTCCCTTGAACTTGGTGCTGCCGGTAGAGTGCAGCTGGGGATCCCCAATTCGAAAGAACTTCTCAAAGATCAATTCGTGGAATTCAGGGTCAATGCCGATGCCGGTATCGCTGATGACCAGTTCGACGTACTCCCCTGCGCCGTTCTCAGCGGGTGAGACCCCGGCACTGATGCTGATTTGTCCGTGATCTGGGGTGTATTTGACAGCGTTGCCGATCAAATTGGTGAAAGCTTGCACCAAGCGCATCTGATCAGCTTGAACTGCCGGCAGCCCACTCATTCCGTTTGTCGTGAGGGTGATGCGCCGCTCCCGCATAGCCTCAGCCAGCGGTTCTAGGGCAACCAGTATGACGCTTTCCAAAGGGGTAGGGGCGAGTCTCAATTTCATCCCAGCAGTATCTATTTCACTGGCATCCAGCATCGCCGCAATCAAGCTCTCCAGATGTTTCGTGGCCCGATTGATATGTCCCAAGAGGCTGTTCGTCTGCTCTCTGGATAAAGAGCCATCCTCATTCATATCTCCTAGAATATCGGCATAGCCAATTACCTGTGTCAAAGGCGTTCTCAGTTCATGGGAAGCGATGGCGATAAAGTCGGATTTCACCCGGTCCATGATCCTCAACCGTTCATTCTTTTGGACTAAATCGACATTCAATCGACGCACGGTTTCGTTTTGAGCCGTTAGCTCGCCGTAGAGCCGGGAATTCTGCAGGGCAACCACGGTCTGATCAGCCATAATCTGAGCAAGTTCCAGCTCGCGAGGTTGGTATGGGAGCCCTGTGTTTTTAGGGCCAAGGCCGATCAGGCCATCTAGTTCTGTGCCGGTGGTGATGGGGATGTAAACTTCCATCGCCATCTCTGAGAGCCACCAACGTTCCTCGGGGCTGAGGCTCTTAAAATCGGGGTTGAAGTCAATCTCATATTGGAGCAGCGGTTGGTGCTGATCCAGCAGAGCGCCGATGAACGGGCTGTTATGGGGCGGCAGCAGGATGCGCTGAGGAATGCTGCCCATAGTCGGGATCGGTTTGATAGACAATCTCTGGTTTGTATTAGAAACCAGCATCAATGCCCCCAGATTTGTTTCAAGTAGTTCACTTAGGGTGCCGATGACCACCAGGGAAAGCTGGTTGACATCGAGGGTGCGGTAAATTGCCTGACTGTAATTTCGGACGACTTGACTGGTGTCGGCGGTTTCCCCCAGGATAAAGCGATTGCTGATGCGCTGGGCGAATCGATGCAGCGGCGGATAAAGAAACATGCTGATGGTGACAGTGATTGCCATCAGCAGAATGGTAGTTTCCAGTGGTTCGTTTCGTGCCAGCCACTGCACTAATAGGACAGAGATCACAATCGGGGCGCCAGATAGGAAGGTGATGAAAAAGAGGCCGATTACATTTTGAGCACGAGTCCTGACATCGAATATCCGATGTGAGGAAATAGCATAAATCAACCCAGCTACGCCGACAAACCGAATCAGATGCCCGGTGATGGTTAACCCTGACCAATGCGTGAAAATCAGCCCTTCACCTGAGAAGATTAGCAGTAGTGTCAAGCCCCAGAACAAGAGCCTGTTGGCATGCCAGGGCAGGGTGGTATGACGGTAATCTCGCCACACCCTGAGCAAAATGTAGAGCGCCATTCCGAACCAGCTGAGGTGGGAGAAGAGACTGCTGTAGCGGATTCGGGTCGAGGCTGCGGTGGGAAGGGTGAATCCTGACATTGGGAACAGCAGGTCTAGGATGAGGGCTGCCAGAACGATGATGCCCACAGGTATCAATGCCCGCTTCCGCCAAGACCATTTAGCAAAAACGGTTGTGGTCATCCCTAGAACCGCGGTGCTCAGGACCAGCAATTTAACAGTGAGTCCAGGGCGCGAGCCAGAGTTGGGAATGATGATCAGCAGCAGCTCCCAAATGATCGATGTTCCCAAAAAGGCCAGCAGCCAGCTGGTTAATCTTGCCTGTGGGCCTCTGCGAACATAAGAGATGACAAGCAGAATCGTATAGTATCCAGTAGCGACCAGGGGGAGTAATGAGCTGGGTTGTGATAGTTCCATTGTACGCTTTCCGGAGAAGGGCTTTGATGAGGCTTCATTTCACCAGGCTAAGCTGGCAAGCATTCGGGAAATGGGCCTAGTTCTCTCTGCCGCATTCGGTCTTACTTCGATATTGTATATCATAGAGTGGGCGTGTCGCAATGAGGCAAAAAAAGGATGTGACATCAAGTCACATCCTTTTTTTAGAGCGGAGAGGGAGGGATTCGAACCCTCGACCCCTTTCGGAGTACACGATTTCCAATCGTGCGCACTAGACCAGCTATGCGACCTCTCCAACAGTGGACGGGATTATAGCAATCCCACTAAAATTTGCCAACCGTCAGCCGAAACTTGGTCCAATTTTGAAGCGCTTGTTCCGGCCGATGTCCTACCAGCCGACGGCCGCGCCATCATTGCGCGGTTCGCTGCCGCCGATGAGTACACCGCTGTCTGGATCTCTGACAATAGCCTGCCCGCCGCCGTAGTGCATTTCTATCCCTTTGCCCAGCAGTTGATGGCCGCGGCCCTCCAGTTCGGCGCGGATCTCATCCGAGATAGCAGGCTCCAGAGCAACCTCCATCCCTTTGGTCCAGTTGAAGCGGGGGGCGTCTAGCGCCGTCTGGGGGTCCATCCCGAAATCGATCATGTTGATGCCCACCTGAAGATGCCCCTGCGGCTGCATAAACCCGCCCATGACCCCAAAACTGGACCACGCCTGGCCATCCTTGGTAATAAAGCCCGGTATGATGGTGTGATAGGGGCGTTTGCCCGGGCCGGCTTCATTGGGGTGTCCCGGCTCCAAGCTGAAGTTGGCCCCCCGGTTCTGCAGCTGAACGCCGGTCTTGCCGGCGGTTAAACCGCTGCCAAAACCCATGTAGAGGCTCTGAATCCAGCTGACCATGTTCCCTTCGCCATCGGCAACCGTCAGGTACACGGTGTCGCCGTGGGTCTGGGGAAGCCCTGGAGCCGGGGGTAGGGCTCTGTCCGTTGAAATCAGCGCTCGTCGTTCCTCAGCGTAGCGCTGGCTCAGCAATCCCTGCAGCGGGATGGCAGCGTGGCGTGGATCGGCGATATAAGCGTGGGCATCGGCGAAGGCCAACTTCATCGCTTCTATCAGCACGTGGTAATAGTCGGCACTGCCGTAGCCCATTGACGGCAGATCGAACTGCTTGGCGATATTCAGGGCCAGCAGCGCCGTCAGCCCCTGTCCATTTGGCGGGATCTCATGGAATGCATAGCCGTCCCGGTACGGGACGCTGATGGGCTCTACCCATTCAGCCTGGTAGTTGGCCAAATCCTCTTCGGTCAATAGACCGCCGGCCTCCTGCACGCATCTGGCGATTTGAGCAGCAATTGGACCGTTGTAGAACTGGTCATACCCTTGTTCGGCGATAGTTTGCAGTGTCGTGGCAAACTCGGGATTGCGGAACAGCTCTGCGGCTCGGGGTGCTCTGCCTCCCGGAAGCCAAACCCGTTTCGAGTCGGGGAAGGCGTTCATCTTGTCGGTTGATCTGGCCCAACTGCGGGCAATCCGTTGGCTAACTGGAAAGCCGTGCCGGGCGTAGGCGATGGGCTGGGACAGCAGCATGTCCAATCCTCGACTGCCGAAGCGCTCCAGGGCCAGCTGCCACCCGCGAAGGCTGCCTGGGACCGTCACCGGTATCCCACCCAGCGCCGGCATTTCCTTGTGGTCCTGGCCTCTGACCCACTCCCCGGTGAGTTTCATCGGTGCCGGACCGCTGGCGTTCAGCCCATAAAGCTTCTTCTCTTTAGCCATCCAGATCAAGGCAAAAGCGTCCCCGCCTATACCCGTTGAACCAGGTTCTACTACGCAAAGGGTGGCCACAGTAGCGACAGCGGCATCGACAGCATTGCCGCCGTGCCGCAGCACCTTCAGTCCCGCTTGAGCTGCTAGCGGCTGGCTGGTGGCAACCAGGCCGCTGAAAGCGACTAAATTGGAACGACGGCTGGGGAATGTGTGATTCTCGAACTCCATTTTGGACTCTCCATGTCGGCACAGGCGTGACGCCAAAGCTGCCGAATTTGTAGGCCGGGACGGCACCGACCTGCCTTCGCAGCAGCGGCCGCCGACCTCTTGACACCGAACACTTGTTCGTGTAGAATACAGAACAAATGAGCGATTTTTGCGCGCCGGATTATCAGACGGCACTGGTGCGCTACCGCAGCAAGGGATTAGGTCTCATGAAAACGCAGAAACCATTATCTAAGCGGCAGCAGAGCATCTTGGACTACATTTGGGATTATATCCAAGACAGCGGCAGGCCGCCTACAATCAGAGAGATAGGTGCGGCTGTGAAGATCAGCTCAACCTCAGTGGTCAACTACAACCTCACCAAGCTCAAGGAGCGGGGGCTGCTGGAGCGTGATGCGGAAGTGTCACGCGGCTTGCGTCTTACTGAGCGAGCTATGGAGGCCTACGATACGGTCAGCAGCACCATCGCGTCGGTGGTGGAGTCGGTCCGTATGGTCAAAGTGCCGCTGTTGGGTAATATCGTGGCCGGCGAGCCGATTGAAGTAGGCAATAGCGATTTTTCTACATTTGATGAAGATGACGCCATCGAGCTCAGTGTCAACATGCTTCCGGATGCCAAGGGGAATCTATACGCGCTCAAAGTGAGCGGTGATTCCATGATTGACGCGATGGTGAATGACGGCGATATCGTGATCATGCGGCCCCAAGCAACGGCCCGCAATGGCGAAATGGTGGCGGTCTGGCTTTCCCCAGGTGACACCACGACTTTGAAGCATTTCTATCATGAGGGCAGCCGAATTCGGCTGCAGCCGGCGAATCCGACAATGGAACCGATTTACGTAGACCCGGCGGAAGTGACTGTTCAGGGCAAGGTGATGATGGTACTGCGCCAGACGGCATAGCGTTCCGGATAAAGTGATATGAGATGGACGGCCTGCCGGTCGTCCACTTTTTTTGATTTTCGATAAGAACATTTGTGCTAATGTTTAGGTGGGCATGACTATGAGTATGGATCTGAACTTGAAAAGCGGGCAGCGTGAGCAGCGGCTGATTCATCAGCTCGAGATTCAGTCACGGCAGATCGAGCAGGTGCTGGCTCGGAATGAGATGTCGGC
>JAHEEY010000582.1 GCA_024640485.1 Chloroflexota bacterium
CATAAACACCGCCGGCCCCACCACCGCCTGGGTCTGGCCGTCGCTCAGCGCCAATACCTGACAGATGTCGAACAGCAGCAGCGAGAAGGCCACCGAGGTGGGCGCTTCCGCTTCGATCTCCCGCCGTAATTCCCGCAGCCGGCAGGCGATTTCGTCTCTAGATAGATACCCCATGATGATCACCCCATCTAACCAGTTTCACTCCCCATACCCCGCGCCAGGTGCCAGGCGCGGCGCCGTTGGCGCAGCCAGGGGCCCATTCACCAATTCATCCGTTAACGATCGGCAAAGTCACCAGGCGGTTTGTCCATGCCATCAAGGTGGTTTTGGGCGACAGTTGCTGACAGTTACCGCAGGTATCGGCGCCGGCTGGTATCGGTGGGGGCAGCCGGGGCAGTCGGGGCAGAGTTCGGGGCGTTACCCCTTGTCTGGTTTCAGCCATTCCCCGGCAGCCGACTCCCGAGCCGAAATTCGTATAGTCATTTAGGGACTGAGGTAGGGGCTGGATCTGGGAAGATGGGGCTCACCGGTATCGAAGGGTTGATTCCGGCAGAGATCTTCTGGAGGTCAGGGCAACAGCGGCAGCCGGCGCCAGCAGAGGAGGAACCCCAGCCGAACCAATGTTGGGGCGCGGGATCAAGATGGGCAAGATGCCGGGGCATCCCGATTGCCCAACGGGTGCCGTGTGGTAAACTATCATCTGACGCAGTTGTGCTTTTTGGATGCTTAGATTTGTCGAACTTGAAACAGTGTGGAGCGATGGATTCGGCCGGCTTTTGGCGGCCAATCGCTTATCGGGTAATAAGGCCTAGGGTTAAGCTGTGATAGAAATCAGCCAAGTGACCAAGAAATTCCAGCGAGTGGTGGCTTTGGACAATGTCTCCCTGTCAATTCCCAAAGGAGAAGTGGTGGGGCTGCTGGGCCCCAACGGGGCTGGAAAGACAACCCTGTTCAAGCTGATGGCGGGGCTTCTCAGGGCGGACAGCGGAAAAATCCGGCCGCTGGGCAGCGGGTGGCCGGCAGTGGGGTACAAACCGGAGAGACTGCTGTTCCCCAACGAGCTGCGGGTCAGTGAGTACCTGCACCTGATGGCGGGCCTGTGCAATATCCCGAGAAACGAAGTTGAAGACGCGGTCCTGGAAAGCCTGGTGAGGGTGGATCTGCTGGACGCTGCCGGCAAACGGATAAAGGATTGCTCCAAAGGGATGCGGCAGCGACTGGCATTGGCGCAGGCGCTGATCGGCGATCCGCCGCTGCTGCTGCTGGACGAGCCGTCCAATGGGCTGGACCCGGAAGGGCAGGCGGATATCAACCGGCGGATCAAGCAGCTAAACGAGGCGGGCAAGACGATCGTGTTGAGCTCTCATCAAATCCATGAGATCACCGAGGTGTGCACTGAATTGGTGATCCTTAACCGGGGGCGGGTGCATTACAACAACCGTATTGACAGCGCGCTGGCTACCAGAACCCATACCATTGTGCAGGTCGATAGGGAGCTGGGGGAGATCAGCGACATGCTGCGGGCGCTGCATCCGGAAGTGTATGCCCGGGGAAACCAGATCATCCTGAGAGAAGAGGCGATGCAGCTGCGGCGGCAGGTCCTAGTGATGCTGTTGGACGCCAACTACGATCTGCTCCACGTGGAAGAAAAACGGGTGACCCTGGATGAAATATACGCAGAGGCAGTAAGATGATTCAAAGGCTGCTGGTATTGACCGGTTATTTCCTTCGACGGCTGATCTTTTCGCTGTCAGGGATCATTTACATCATCTTCGGGATGATCTTTTGGCTGCTTTTCTTTTCGCCGGGACAAGGGACGCCTGACAGCGAATATTACATCCTGGTAATCGGGGCGTTTGGGGCGGTGATCACTTTTTTGTCGGCATTGACCGTGGCGGCGCGGGCTAACCGGGCGGCCAACTATCCGATGGTGGTCCGACTGCCCAGCCGGGTAGAATTTCTGGCGGCGGTGTTGTTTACGGCGATGATATTCGCGGCGGCGCTGCAGCTGTTGGTGGCGGGATTGGCGCTGATCAACGGCCCTTCTCTGGTGATGAACAGCTTGATGGTGATCCCCCCGGTTTGGTTCGCGGTCAACAGCATCGCCGCGGTTTTGGCGCTGCACGCCTCAGACTTCGTGACCGTCAATTGGTCCCGGGTCTACATCTTCGGGGTGCTGGCGGTATTTCTTTTCGGACAGAACGCCAGGGAGCCGGTGGGTACCTGGCTTTCGAACCGTTTGATCGGGCTCAGCCGGTCGGTGATGAATTCGGGGCAGATAGATTTGGGCAGCAGTCTGAGCGAGCTGGCGATGCGGATCAGTGAGAACAACTCGGAGCTGCTGGGAAACGCCTTTGGGCTGGTTTTCTGGCCGTTTCGGGCGATGGCTGACGCCGTGGTGGCGCGCTCGTTTGGCCCAGCTCAGGCGCTGGCACCGGCGATCGTCCTGCTGTACTCAACGATTCTATTCATGCTGGCGGCAGATCTGTTCGGCAGCAAGGATTTGGATTTCCTGGAGTAGCGGCGGCATCTTGGGGCGGGGCGGGGAGCAGGGTCACAGGCCAAAGGAGAATGGCGGGGCGGGGAGCGGCGAAGGCGGCGGTGCTATCGGCCCCCGGTATGGTTTCTGCGGCATATGAGCAGCCCTTTGCCCACCGGGAGAACGAGGGCGTCAGTCCGGGGATCGGCCAGGGCGCGTGAAATCAGTGGCGACAGATATTCCGCGTGACTCAGGGCATTATCGGCGATGAGCCAACCCCCTTCTACCAGCCTAGGGATGACGACCCGGCAGCAGCGGCCATAAACCTCTTTTTCGGCATCGAGAAAACAGAAGGCGATGCTCTCCATCTCGGATAGATGATTTAGGGCATCATCGTGGATGAGCTCCACTATTTGGCCAACACCGGCGGCCTCAAAGGTCTGTCTGGC
>JAHEEY010000583.1 GCA_024640485.1 Chloroflexota bacterium
AATCTACGTCGAAAAGAGAAATTAGCCTTCACCCCCCTGCCTCTGATAACTCGATGCCGGCAGCGGTTTTCTCATTCCGGGCTTTCACAAGGGGCAAGTGACGATCGCACCAGCGGCACAAAGCGATACGAATCCGACAAAGCGGTATTGACACATTCGATACCGCTTTCTGTTTCCAAGGGGCCAGGGCGAAACAATCACCTTCTATAGAACGGTACCAGCGGCAGCCGGGGAGACAGGCAATCCGAGCCTGGATGGCAATCGGCGATGGGTTAGGGTAGTTTCGCCGCGGCCAGTTTTCAATTACAATGAGTTTATGGGCGTTGCCTCGGTTATGCTAGCAGAGGGGAAAGGATTAATAGGAAGTCGGTGCCATGAAGAAAAGAGCTTTGAAAATTGGGGCCGGTCTGCTTCTGGCCCTGGTAGTTCTGGTGTTGGTGAGCGGCCCGGTGCTAAACAAGTTGGGGGTGGAGGTGTTTTGCGTCGCCAACGAAAACGGCCGGTGGCGCCTGCAGCGGTGCGGCGGGGAAGCCGAGCTGACCGCGGATGTGAACCCACCCCAACGGGCGGCCGATGCCCAGCCGACGCTGATTGACACTGATATGGCCGTTGACGACTGGATGGCAATTCTATACCTGCTGCAGCTGCCGGAAGTGGAAGTGCGGGCGATCACAGTGACCGGGGCGGGTGAGGCCCACTGCGGGCCGGGCGTACGGAATGCGCTGGACCTGGCGGCGCTGGCGGGCCAGCCGGACATTCCGGTGAGCTGCGGGCGGGAAACGCCATTGGCTGGCGATCATCGCTTCCCGGAAAGCTGGCGCACCAATGTCGATGCGTTGGCCGAGATCAGCATCCCCCACAGCGCACGCCAACCACACGCGCAGAACGCGGTGGAGCTTATCGCCCAAACGATTCGTGATACCGGCGGGGAGCTGGAGATCATCGCCCTGGGGCCTTTGACCAATCTGGGGGAAGCGTTTCTGGCGGATCCCTCGCTGGCAGCCGAGGTTAAGCAGGTTTATATCATGGGCGGCGCCTTTCATGTGCCCGGAAATGTCTCTGACGCGCCGGAGATGGGCATTGATAATGCGGCGGCAGAGTGGAATATCTACGTGGATCCGCGGGCGGCAGCGGTGGTAGTGGCATCGGGGGCGCCGATTGTATTTGTGCCCCTGGACGCCAGCAACGATGTGCCACTTGACAAGCCGTTTTACGAGCGGCTGGAGAAGGATCGGACGACACCTGAAGCGGAGTTTATCTACCGGGTATTGACCAAGAATATCGACTTTGTGCGATCTGGTGATTACTACTTTTGGGACCCGCTGACGGCGGCTGTGGCGGTGAATGAGGATCTGGGCACCTTCGAGACGGAACCGGTGACGGTGGTTGAGGAGGAAGGGCCGGAAAGCGGGGCCACACGCGTGGACACCGCCGGCGGCAGGGTAAGAATAACCACGGGCGCTGACCAAGATCGGTTTAAGCAGCTGTTTTTGGATGTGCTCAACGGGCGGGTGGCGCAGTAAGAGCTGGGCGACCGTTCCGCAGGCTAGAACTGGCTGCCGGTGCCAGCCGTTCAGGAAGACAGCTGGCACCGGCAATTGGACGACAGCCTCAGACATTCATAGAAAGGTCAATCAGTTCAGATTGCTGTCGAAAAACTCACTCACTCTCTGGTCATACGCTTCCTTAACGACCACATAGCCTTCGGCATGGTCGCAGATCGGAATCAGCCAGGATTCGGACGTGGGTGCGGCCATCTCCATCTGTGCCATGTGACTGACCGGTATTTCTTCATCCGTCTGGCAGTGGATCAGAAGCAGCCGACGTGGGGCAATGCTGCCGATCTCTTCTACCGGCTTGGCATCCGGCAGATGGTAGCCAAACATCACCCGGTTCATGAGCAGCGTTGAATACATGAAGATCATGGGAAGGCCGCTTTCATCTACCCAATTCGCCTTGAGAATGGGGGAGAATTCAGCAAAGCCGCTGTCGGTAACCAGCGCCCCAATGGCTTGTTCTTCGGCCGTCGCCCCGACGCTGGCAGCTGCCCCCAAAGAGACCCCGAGGACGCCAATCTTGCCGGGCTCAAAGCCGCGCTCCTGCAACAGCCAGTCTACGGCGCCAAGGACGTCATATCGCTCGTTAATGCCGAAGCTGAAGCGGCCGGCGCTGCTTTCGCCGTGACCGCGGAGATCGATCATCAAAAGCGAAAAGCCTGCCTTGTTCAAGGCTGCCGCTAATTCAGGAAAACGTTCCAGAAAGGCATCGGTGCGGCTGGCATTGCGGCCGTGTACCAGAACGATGGCCCGGTCGTTTTCGGCAGCGGGTATGTACCAGGCGGCTATCTCCGCATCACCATCCCGAGCTGGAAAGCGGACGTCTTCGTAGGTCATTCCGTACCTGGCCGGGTTATTGGCCGGGTCGAACGGCCCATCTGCTACCGACAAAGTCAGGGCAGCGTAGGTACCCACTCCCAACCAGACGACGAGCAGGAACAGTACCAGTCCGACCGCCAGCCGGACTAGCCTTTTCTTGATATTCCCCGATCTTGGTTTGGCTTGTGATGTCTGCGATGGAACGGACTCGGATAGTTGGTTCATTTCTGAAACCTCCTTCCGCTGCCGGGACCATAGCGTTCCGGTTCAATAGCTATCGCTCCAGCCGAACCGGTGACTGACTTCGCCCCCCGCGAGCGGTCTCACCCATCACCATATTCCATTAAGTATACACTACCGGGGATTCGAATCGGGCTCATGGTTTACCGGCTGGGGAAAGCGATAATCAATGATGTGATGCGAGTATGAGCGTCGAGATGTGCCGCTCTTTGCTATTTCAGGGACAGGTTAGCGCTGACAAAATATCGCTGAAAAGCTGAACAAGCTGCCCTTTTCTGTCCAGATTTACAGGAGAAAAGGGATGTAT
>JAHEEY010000584.1 GCA_024640485.1 Chloroflexota bacterium
CGGGCCATTGATGTTGGCTGCCGGGCGGCATCTGGGAACCGTAAGCAGAAGGTGACCTCGAGTCATCTTCTGCTGGCCCGTGTCAATGGCACATAGTGTAAGGTGAACGATGTCATCGACTGTGACGATAAGAAATGTGCAGGTAATTTTGACCCAGCCGGGCAAGTCCCGGCTGGTCATTGTCAAGATCAGCACCTCGGAGCCGGGCTTGTACGGTATTGGCTGCGCGACTTTCACGCAGCGAATCCACGCGGTGCAGGCGGCGATCGAAAAACATCTCAAACCGTTCCTTATCGGCCGTGATGTGGATCGCATCGAGGAAATCTGGCAGATGTCGATGGTCCACGGCTATTGGCGGAATGGGCCGGTGCTGAACAACGCTATCTCCGGCGTCGATCAAGCGTTGTGGGATATCAAGGGGAAACGGGCGGGGATGCCGGTGTACCAGCTGCTGGGCGGCAAGAGCCGGGAAGCTGCCGCTGTTTACGTCCATGCGGACGGGCGCGATCCCCAGGAGGTAGAGGAGAACGCGCGCCGCTTCATGGAGCAGGGATACCAGTTTATCCGGGTGCAGATGGGCGGTTATGGGGGGAAGAAGATCGGCCGGGCGAAGCCGGATAACGCGCCGGATGGGAATTATTTCGATCCCCGGGCGTACAGCCGCCATATGATCAAGATGATTGAACATGTCCGCGCTCAGCTGGGCGATGAGATCGAGTTGGTACACGATATCCATGAGCGGCTTCATCCCATTGACGCGGTTCAATTCGCCAAGGATGTCGAGCCATTTAAGCTGTTCTTTCTGGAAGACGCGCTGGCGCCGGAGGATATCGGCTGGTTCCAGCGAATCAGGCAGCAGAGCGCTACCCCGCTGGCTATGGGCGAGCTGTTCAACAATCCCCATGAGTGGCAGCGGCTGATCTCTGAGCGGCTGATTGATTTTATACGGATGCATATCAGCCAGATAGGGGGGATAACGCCGGCGCGCAACGCCGCTATTTTCGCCAATATGTTCGGCATTCGCACCGCCTGGCACGGCCCCAGCGACACCTCGCCGGTGGGCCACGCGGCGAACCTCCATCTGGATTTGTGGGCGCCAAATTTCGGGGTTCAAGAGTGGTACTGCCCGCCAGAGATAGATTATGAGATGTTTCCCGGCCTGCCGCAGGTGCGGGATGGGTACCTGTATCCCAATGAGCTGCCGGGGCTGGGGATCGATATCGACGAGAAGCTGGCGGCCCAATATCCGTGCGAGGATATTGTGGAACAGTGGACCCAGACACGGCTTCCTGACGGCAGCCCGGTGCGGCCCTGACCGCACCGGAGAGGTTCCCAATCAGCATGGGCCAGGTCCAGGAAAGTTAGAACAGTATGGATATCAAGGAACAGTACGGCGAACTAAGCGCCCACTACCCCGAATTGACCGATCGGGTGGCTGTGGTCACCGGCGGGGCAAAAGGGATCGGGTTGGGCATCGGCCTCCGCCTAGCCCGAGAGGGGATGCGGCTGGTTATCGGTGATATTGACGGAGAATCGCTGGCCTCAACGGCGGCAGCGCTGGGTGATTTGGGGGCGACGGTATTGGCCTTTCACGGCGATTTGAGCCAATCAGAGGCGATCGAAGCGCTGTTCGAACAGACCGGAGAACAGTTTGGGGGCGTCGATTTACTGGTCAACAACGCCGCTAACCTGGACCGGTTCCGTTTTCTCGATACTCACGAAGAGACCCTGGAACGCCAGCTGGCTACCAATGTGCGGGGTCCTTATCTGTGCTCACTGCAGGCGGCGAAGATGATGAAGGCCCAGGGCAGTGGGAATATCGTCCACATCTCTTCGGTGGGCGGATTGCGGGCCCATTGGCGCGGCTTTCCCTATGATGTCACCAAAGGGGCATTGGACGCCATGACCCGGGCCATGGCCATCGATCTGGCCGAGTACAATGTCCGGGTCAACGCCATCGGCCCCGGCGCTATCAGGACCAGGCGAAGCCTGCCGGATGATAATCCGGTTACCCAGGAGATGGCCGGACGCATCCCGCTGCGGCGCTTTGGATTGGTTTCCGAGATCGGTTCGGTGGTGGCTTTTCTGGCCTCCTCAGAGGCGAGCTATATGACCGGGCAGGTGCTCTACGTAGATGGCGGAATCACAGCTCAATTGAGCCCGCCGGGGCAGAAATTATGAGCGCCGCGGCGGTCGACAATGTTTATCAATCTGATTTAAGAAGATCTTAACGCTTAGTTATCGGTGAATTGAAAATGAAACTTCGTATGCTAATTTCCATGTTTTTGCTGGCGGTATTGGCCGCCGGCTGTCAGTCAGATGAAGCGGAGCAGCCGGTCATAGCGGCTACATCCCCGCCGCCAACGGCGACGGAAAAGCCAAAGCCGACTGAGACTCCCACAGCAACGCCTATACCGACGGCGGAGCCTATCGCCACGCCGCAGCCGATACCCGTCTCTGAAGATGAGGGGTGGGAACTGGTCTGGCATGATGAATTTGATGGCGAGGTGATCGACAGATCCAACTGGAACTTTGACATTGGCGGTTGGGGCTGGGGAAATGGGGAAGGGCAGTATTACACCGATCGCCCGGTTAATGCCCGGGTTGAGAACGGGCTGCTGGTTATCGAAGCGCGTCAGGAGAAGTACGAGGAGAAGTATTACACCTCGGCGCGGCTGCTGACGCAGGGACTGCAAGCTTTTCAATATGGGCGAATCGAAGCGCGCATCAAGGTGCCTGAAGGGGCCGGGCTGTGGCCGGCGTTCTGGATGCTGGGGGATGATTTCAATCGCGATCCGATTGACCCGATCATCAGCAACTGGCCCAACGCGGGCGAGATCGACATCATGGAATACCTGGGGCGAGAGCCGGACCTGATCATGGGGACGGCCCACGGACCAGGCTATGCCGGCGCCGGCGG
>JAHEEY010000585.1 GCA_024640485.1 Chloroflexota bacterium
GAAGCCCAAAATCTGGCGGAACAGTACCACCATCCAGCGATTGAACCGGTCCATCTGATGAAGGCATTGGTGGAACAAGCTGGCGGCATTGTGCCCTCAGTGCTGAAGCGGATCGGCAGCGATGAACAGATGCTGGCACAGAGCATCGAACAGGCGCTGGGCGCCATGCCCCGGGCCACCGGAACTTCGGTCCAGGTAGGCATGAGCCGGGGATTGGCCGACCTGCTGGAAGAGGCCCAAACTATCGCCGGGCACATGAAAGATGATTTCACCTCCACCGAACATCTGCTGATGGCTATGGCCCAGCCCAAAGCGCCAGCCGCCATTCGCGATCTGCTATCCCGCCACGGGGTAGAGTACAACAGCATCATGCAGGCGCTGGCCTCGGTGAGGGGATCGCAGCGCGTCACCAGCCAAAATCCGGAAGCCCAGTATGAAGCACTGGTTAAATACGGCCGAGATCTGACCCAAGAGGCGAGAAAAGGGAAGCTGGATCCGGTGATCGGCCGGGATGAGGAGATCCGTCGCGTGATCCAGATCCTCAGCCGGCGGACCAAGAACAACCCGGTGCTCATCGGCGAGCCTGGGGTGGGCAAGACGGCCATTGCCGAGGGATTGGCGCAGCGGATCACCCGCGGAGATGTCCCCCTGGGGCTGAAAGAGAAACGGCTGGTCGCCCTGGACCTGGGGGCCCTGATCGCCGGGGCGAAATTCCGGGGTGAATTTGAGGAACGGCTGAAGGCGGTCCTGAAAGAGATCCAGGAATCAGAAGGACAGATCATCTTGTTCATCGACGAGATGCATACGCTGGTGGGCGCCGGCGCCGCGGAAGGCAGCATGGACGCCAGCAATATGCTCAAACCGATGCTGGCCCGCGGTGAACTGCATGCCGTCGGCGCCACTACCCTGGACGAGTACCGCAAGCATATTGAAAAAGATGCCGCTCTGGAACGCCGCTTCCAGCCGGTGATGGTGGGTGAGCCGACGGTGGAGGATACCATCTCCATCCTGCGCGGGCTGAAAGAGCGGTATGAGGTACACCATGGGGTGCGCATCACTGACGGCGCTGTAATCGGCGCCGCCACCCTGAGCCACCGGTATATCAGCGACCGATTTCTACCTGACAAGGCGATCGATCTCATTGATGAAGCATCCAGCCGTCTGCGGATGGCCATCGACTCTAAACCGGCGGCATTGGATGAAGTAGACCGGGATATCATGCAGCTGGAGATCGAGCGGGAAGCGCTGAAGAGGGAAAAGGACAAGGCCAGCAAGGAAAGGCTGGCCAAGCTGGAAGAAGAGCTGGCTAATTTGAAGGAAAACAGCACCCACCTGACCGCCCAATGGCAGGCGGAAAAGGGGGCGATTGAGAAGGTCCAGGGGATCAAAGAACAGATCGACGGCCTGCGGGTTGACATTGAACAGGCACAGCGAGCGATGGATTACCAGAAGGCTGCCGAATTGCAGTACGGGCAGCAGCACCAGCTGGAAAGCAGCCTGGCTCAAGCAGAAGCGCAGCTGAACAGCCTGCAGCGAGAAGGGGCTTTGCTCAAAGAAGAGGTGGACGCTGAAGACATCGCTCAGATCGTCAGTAAATGGACCGGCATCCCGGCAACCCGACTGCTGGAAGGGGAAATGGAAAAGCTGGTGCAGATGGAATCTCGCCTGCATTGGCGCGTCGTGGGGCAAGATGAAGCAATCCAGGCCGTCTCAGCAGCCGTCCGCCGCAGCCGTTCCGGGCTGCAAGACCCTAACCGGCCGATTGGATCCTTCATCTTCCTAGGCCCCACCGGCGTGGGTAAGACGGAGTTAGCCAGAGCATTGGCCGAGTTCCTGTTCGATGACGAGCACAACCTGGTGCGCATCGACATGAGCGAGTACCAGGAGCGTCACACGGTCTCCCGTCTCATCGGCGCCCCTCCCGGATACGTGGGGTATGATGAGGGCGGCCAGCTGACCGAATCGGTGCGCCGCCACCCCTATTCAGTAGTGCTGTTTGATGAGATCGAAAAAGCGCACCCAGAGGTATTTAATATCTTCCTGCAGGTGCTGGATGACGGCCGGCTGACGGACGGACAGGGGCGTACCGTTGATTTCCGCAACACGGTGATCATCATGACCAGCAACATCGGCAGCCAATATCTGCTGGAGCTTACCGATGACGCCACCATGCGGGAACAGGTAACGGCGGCGCTGCGGTCCCATTTTCGCCCGGAATTTTTGAACCGGGTAGATGAGACGGTCATCTTCCACCGGCTGGAAAAAGAGCATCTACGCAGTATCGCCGACATTCAGCTGAACCAGGTACGGGGGCTGTTGAGCAAGCGAGGGATCAGCATCGCCCTGACCGAAGCGGCTACCGATCTGCTCATTGACGAAGGGTATGATCCCATCTACGGCGCCCGGCCGTTGAAGCGGGTGCTGCAGCGGCAGATCATCGACCCGATGGCCTTGAAAGTGATTCAAGGGGAAATACGAGAGGGTGACCATGTGGTGGTAGACAGCACTGGCGATCAGCTGGATATTCAGGTGGTGGACACTGAAATCGACGAGCCGACAGCGGTGTAACCTGGCAGAAACATATCGCGACTTGACGGCCTGGGTGAGGGGTTTCCTTCATCCAGGCCGTTTCTGTTTTTCTAGGAACCACGGCCAGGACGAAAAACGGCCGGCACAGGGGCCGGCCGCTACTGGGGTATAATTGGTGGGTCACGCTTTTTGAAGAAAGGAATTCACCATGAATATCGAAGGCAAACATTACCGCACTATCTGGCTCAAGAAAGAAGATTCCCGGGTGGTGCAGATCATCGACCAGCGGCATCTGCCTCACAAATTCATTATCGAAGATTT
Organism: Chloroflexota bacterium; assembly: GCA_024640485.1. GTDB lineage: Bacteria > Chloroflexota > Anaerolineae > Promineifilales > Promineifilaceae > JAHEEY01. The sequence goes on from JAHEEY010000585.1 coordinate 2,851, forward strand.
AGCGACGGTTGATCAGGTTGCCGTGGCGATTAAGGAGATGCATGTCCGTGGAGCCGGCTTGATCGGCGC
>JAHEEY010000586.1 GCA_024640485.1 Chloroflexota bacterium
GGGATTCACCAGGTTGACGCCTGCCTCTCTACCACATCGCCGGCGCTGTTCAGCCGGCTAGCCCCTGAGCTGCCTCAGGCATACCTTCAGCAGCTGTTGAATCTGAAGAGTATGGGAGCGGTGGTGATGACTTTGGCGCTGAACCGTTCCCTGATGGGTGACAGCGGCACCTACTGGCTCAATATCCCGGCAGCGTCACCCGACAAGAGCAAGAATGAGATTCCATTCCTGGCTCTAGTGGAACACACCAATTACGTAGACAAACGCCACTACGGCGGCGATCATATCGTCTACTGCGGCGATTACGTCACTCCGGACCATCCTTACATGCGGATGAGCCAGGAAGAGCTGGAAACATTGTTTGTCGGCGCCCTGCAGAAGGTGAACCCGGCGTTCAAGCCCGATTGGGTGCGGAAAAGCTATCTGTTCCGGGAGAGCTATGCCCAGCCGGTGCCAACCGTGGATCATGGGCGGCATATCCCGCCAATTCCCACGCCAGTGCCGAATCTATACTTCGCCAGTATGAGCCAGGTATATCCCTGGGACCGGGGAACAAATTTCGCCGTGGAAATCGGCAGACGAGCGGCTCGCTTGATGATCAACGACATCAGCGTGGCTGCCGGTTGATTGTAAGGGGTTTTGTAGGAATCGCTGGGTAGACTTCTAGGGGATTGGTATTGTGCCAGCCCATATTCTGACTCTGGTGTCGGAAGCCTGAACTGGCCGGAAAGTGGATTTTGGCCAGCGAAATAACGTAGTAGGGAGAATGTAAATGAAAATCATCGTAGTCGGGACCGGATTTGTGGGGCTGCCTCACGCCGCGGTGATCGCCGAATACGGTCACGAAGTGTACGCCTATGATATCGACGAAGCCCGGATAGCCGCTTACCAATCAGGGGAAGCCGCTAGAATCGAGGCGTACGTAAACGAGCCCGGTTTATCAGCGGCTATTGCTGAGAATCTTAACCGGTACTTATTCTTCACCACCGATATCTCCGATATTGTTGAAGGGACCGACATCTTCTTCTTCTGCTTGAATACACCGCCTAAGCTAGATGGTTCCACTGACTTGAGCTTCTACCTGAAGGCGGCCCATCATGTTGCCGAGTTGCTGGCCAATCGCGAGGATCTTACCCGGGTGGTGCTGGTCAACAAGAGCACGGTACCTATCGGTACCGCTCGCCTGCTGGAACAGGTGATGAACGAGCACAATGTGAAGAATTTCGGTGTCGCCTCTAATCCGGAGTTTCTGGCCCAAGGCAATGCGGTCGATGGATCGCGGAAGCCGGATAGAGTCACAGTGGGGGCTGATACCGAAGAAGATTTCCAGATCCTGCGCAGGCTCTACGCCCAGTTCGTCAACCACGTGCGCATCCGCTATTTGGAAACTACGCCGGAAACAGCCGAATCGATCAAATATGTAGCCAACAACCTGCTCTTGAGCTATATCTCTTTCTGGAATGGGGTCGGCGCCCGGCTGGGGGAGACATTCCCCAATATCCGCATGGAAGATCTCAAGATCGGGGTCACCTCGGATACCCGGATCAGTACCTGGGGCTCCTACGTCAGCAACGGTGCCGGCGGCAGCTGCTTTGGCAAGGATATCCAATCCCTGATCTACCAGCTTAATCAGGCGGGCCGTTCCACCGATCTGCTGCAGGCGGTCTACAACATCAATGAGCATCAGAAGACCTACCTGATCGATCGAGCGGTGCATGAAGCCAATTTCAGCTTCAACCAGAAATCCGTTGCCGTTCTGGGATTGGCTTTCAAGAAACGAACCAATGATATGCGTGATTCGGCGGCCTTGAAGGTGGTAGAGACGCTGTTGGCTCGAGGGGTCTCCGAAGTGCGGGCCTACGACCCGCTGGCCAACGACGCAGCCAGATCATATTGGTTCAATCCCGACAACAACCATCTGTTTTCACGCATCAGTTATCACAACAGCGCCAAAGAGGCGATCGCCGGCAGCGATGCCCTGTATATTTCTACTGATTGGGAAGAGTTTCGGGGATTATCACGTACCATTCAGACTACGGTCAAGCCACCCTATCTAGTCATTGATGGCCGGCGCATGATCCGCGATTTCGACTCCTTGGTGGGAAGTGGATTCGAGTACCTACCGGTAGGCGGCAGCTTGCTCAAATCGAACGCGGCTGAGACAAAGTAGAGTTAGCGGATAATTGGGGGCTGCGGTAAACCTGCCCTAATCTGCCGGACGTGATTGAGCGTTTGAATCAAGCCGCAAGATCCCTATTCCCAGCCAGGGAGTGGGTATCTTGTGGCTTTTGTTTGGCTAATACTGGGAGAGGCTGCCGTCGGCGCGGGCACGATCAACCGCCATGCGGAAGATGAACAGTGACAGCGGGAAAAGGACCAGGCAGAAGCCGGTCAACGCCATCAGATCTGGCTTTAACACCTGCCAGGAAGCGCCGGAAAGTAGTGACTGCCGCATTGCCCGCAAGCCGTAGGTGATGGGAAGCAGGTGGGCTAAGGCGTACAGCCAGTTGGGGAGCAGTTCCACTGGGAAGAAGACCCCGCCGACCAGACTGGCGGCATTGCTGAACAGAGAAGTAATCGGGTCGCCCCGTTTGATCACCATGATGATGCTGGCAGCGATGATGCCGATGCTGGCGAAGGAAACAATGGACAGGATCAAGCTCAGCAGCGCCCCCGGGTAATTGGCCCGGCTGAGGTCCAGCCCCAGCAGCAAGGCGCCAGCCAGCAGATAGAAGATGACCCGGAAGGTGGTATACACATAGCTCCAGGCCGCCGAGCCAATGATCAGCCAGGGCACCGGCGCCGGCGTCATCATCATCGCTTCCAGCGTGCCGGTGGTCTGCTCCCGCCGCAGTGATCGGGCGAAGCTGGTCAACCCCACGCCGAAGTAACTGCCAAAAGCGATGCCGAT
>JAHEEY010000587.1 GCA_024640485.1 Chloroflexota bacterium
AACCTCCACAAGCCGGCTCAGCGAAAATGCAAAGCCCCGGTTCACAATCGATTGAGACATTAAGTGAACGGGAAATTGAAGTGCTCCAGCTCATTTCCCAAGGGTTAACCAATCAAGAAATAGCCGCCACCCTCTATCTCTCTCTGCATACGGTCAAGGTCCACGCTCGTAATATATACGGCAAACTCGGGGTCAAGAACCGCACGCAAGCGGTTGCCAGGGGAAAGGCTTTGGGGTTCTTGCCGCCCACCTGATTCCACCGAAGCCTCCACGCGCTGTTATTGGCATAAGGTCACCAGGGGCGGGCTGGCGGATAGCGGCCCGTTTTTGATTCTCCCCTCCAGGCAGATGCGAATAATCCTCTGAATAACTCCTAAGAGGTATGACACCAATACCACCTGGATGCAATACTGAGAGTATCTGACCTAACCAGACTCGAATTTGCAGTGAAGGAGATAAAACGATGACGACCAAAGAAAGAATGAGTCCCAACAAGACCGCCCGAATTGCCGGGATCTTATACTTAGTGCCCTGGCTGGTGTTGGTGCCGGCCAGTCTATTCCGCATGAATCTCATTGTACCGGGCGATTCCGGGGCGACAGCCAGCAACATCATGGAGTCAGAGTCCCTATTCCGCCTCACCGTGGTGGCCGATTTAATCGTCCAGGTAATCTTTGTCCTGTTGGTTCTGCTGCTATACAAGCTGCTCAAACCAGTTAACCGCAATCAGGCACGGCTGATGGTGGTCCTCTTTCTGGTCAGCGTGCCAATCGCCATGCTGAACGAACTTAACCAGTTTGCCACCCTGCTGCTGCTGAGCGGCGCCGACTACCTGACCATGTTCACCACCGACCAGCTGCACGCTTTACTGCCCTTTTTTCGTGATATGCACCAACACGGCATGATGATCGCCTACATATTCTGGGGTCTCTGGCTGCTCCCTCTTGGCTATTTAGTCTTCAAGTCGGGGTTCCTCCCTAAAGCGCTGGGCGTCTTGGTGATGATTGGCTGTTTTGGCTACCTGATAGATTTTGTAACCTTCTTTCTGTTTCCCAGCCTCGATCTGTCCGTCAACATGGTTACCGGCTACGGGGAATTGCTGCTCTGCCTGTGGCTCCTGGTTAAGGGTGTAGACGTCAAAGGGTGGGAACAACGTGCCCTTGAATCTGCCCGCAAATCGCCCGTGCCGGCGAGATAGGGAAATCGCTGCTTGTGAGCATGATCGCGAGATGTGACCCAGCGCTGCACCTGCCGCTATCCCGCTTCGCTCTTTAGCGGCAGGTGAGCCTGGTCATTTGGAGGAAAGCTGATGCGAGCGATTATTTGGACAAAATACGGGCCGCCAGATGTGCTGGAGCTGCGAGACGTAGAAAAACCGGCACCCAAGGATGACCAAATACTGATACGGATATGCGCCACAACAGTTACCGCTGGCGATTGCGAGATGCGGTCTCTCAAGTTCCCAATCTACTTGAGTCTTATCATGCGGCTGTGGCGGGGTCTGCTGAAGCCAAAAGAAGGCTCCATTCTGGGGACCGAACTGGCCGGAGAAATTGAAGCCGTAGGCAAAGATGTGAAGCGCTTCAAGGTTGGCGACCAGGTTTTCGGAGCTGCCGGGATGAATCTTGGAGCCAATGCCGAATACATCTGTTTGCCTGAAGATCCTGGAGAAATGGAAGGCGGGGTGGCAATCAAACCGGCTGATTTGAGCTATGCGGAAGCCGCCGCCGTTCCGTTCGGGGGGCGCGATGCCCTGCATTTTCTCAGAAAGGGGAACATCCGCAGCGGGCAGAAGATCCTGATCAATGGGGCTGGCGGCAGTATCGGCACATTTGGCATACAGCTTGCCAAACATTTCGGGGCGGAAGTGACTGCCGTCGACAGCGCGGCGAAACTGGACATGCTCCGCTCCCTTGGGGCAGACCATGTCATTGATTACACTCAGCAAGACTTCACTAGAAACGGCCAGACCTATGACCTGATTTTCGAAGTAGTCGGCAAGAGTTCCGTTTCCCGCGGCATAAGATCGCTGAACCGAAATGGAACCTATCTCATGGCCAACCCCCGGCTGCTGCAGATGGCTCGAGGCGCCTGGGCAGCGGCGAGAAGCAGCAAGAAAATCATATTCCAGACAGCCAACGGCACCATCAAGGACCTCATATTCCTCAGGGAGCTTGTTGAGGCAGGGAAGCTAACGCCGGTCATCGATCGATGTTATCCCTTGGAGCAGACGGCCCAGGCCCACAGGTATGTCGAAACAGGAGAAAAGAAAGGGAATGTAGCCATCACGGTATCTGGCGCGTGATTCGCTTTGACACGATATCTGTACCGTGCTTCTCAAGAGGGCAAAATGAACATCATCTGGGGTTTCATCCTTTTCGTCATTTCTTTCATCGGCTTTATTGGGCAAGCGATCACGGCCGCCTGGCCCTTGACCGCCGTCAAGCTCGGTCTGACCGAACCGGAAGCAGAGGTCGATCCAACCTTTTACTTAGATGTGCGCGGCGAGGCGTTCTGGGATTCGCTGATTCTATGGCTGCTGCCCGTCGCCGGGCTCCTGCTGCTGTTGAACAATCCCGTCTGGCCCTATTTTGGCTTGGTTGGCGGTGGCATCTATCTCTACTTCGCCGGCCGGGGGATTGTGGTCCGCAAGATGATGCAGCGCCGGGGCATCCGGATCGGCTCCCCCGAATCCCTGCGGCTGATCTTCGCATTCCTGACACTTTGGGGACTCGCGGCCCTCATCACCATTATCTTGGCCATTGCTGCCCTTCCTTTACCTTAATCGAGGTGCGTGATGACGGAACTTCAAGACGACACATCTGGCAATGTCTACGAAATCAAGCTCAAGGGCGCTCTTGACCAGAGCTGGGCTGACTGGTTCGAGGGGTTG
>JAHEEY010000588.1 GCA_024640485.1 Chloroflexota bacterium
GGTGTCGCGCCAGGCGGCGGCGGCATCAAAACAGTCCGCATAGATCCCGATATTTGATTTTCAGCTGATTGTGTGATTCGACGGGCTGGTCACCTCCAGAACACGGCAAGCTGCCGTGGAGTAACGAAATGGTCGTGACGCAGTTGACATCCAGCTCTCGAGGCCAGGTCGCCGACTTCGGTGAACAAGGGAGTTCGCCGGCCGGAAGAGACATCTCACGATTGAGAAGTCATAGAGGTATTGAGCGTCTTGGGCCTCTATGGGAACGCATTCTGCGCTCGCTATCGTCAATGGCGACACTCGAAGCTTACCATATTGTAGATCGCTATCGCTTCATAAACGCTTCACCAACCCGGAATTCAACAGACAATGAGCTGGAACTGGTACAAAAAGCACCCATTCCTGCGGGGCATAACCGTGGAGAATGCCACGATGAAGCGATTGTGAAGCTATTCGGGATTATACTACCTTACAGTGCGTTTCCGATGAACCCGCATTGGCTAAAAGATACCATCAGCCTGCGGCAGGATCAAGTAATGGGCACATTGCGATAGAACCAGGCAAGCGGCACCGCATCTGATTGAAGGAGTTGTTGACGAACTGAAATGACAAAAAGCACCGTGATTGACATCTTGAGGCGGTTAAGCCGCGGAGCGTTGGCCCGGCGGGCAGGGTTGATGATCCTGGGGAAGCGTATTACCACTGAGTTCGCCAGCTTTGGCCCGGGTCTAACCCGAAATCCCCGTCATCTGGATCATACCCCCGGTAATCCAGCCAGCCGCACGGCCGTTCTTGGGAAGATGAACAACTAATCGCGCAGTCGAAAATGATTAAGCTTGCGCTGGCTGGAACCGGCTGATTGCAGCCGGCGACAAAGGCATCAAAATAGGACGACAACGATGAGTAACACAAGACATTCGGTAAGGCCGGGCGCCTACTACGATTCCGTAGTGCTGATGCAGCTGCAGAAGGCGCTGGCGGCGCTGCCTGGGGTCTTCGACGCCGGGGTGGTGATGGCCACTGAAGCGAACCGGGAGCTGTTGGGTTCGGCAGGGTTTGACCTGTCTCTGATATCGGCTGCAGCCGACGATCTATTGATCGTGGTATCGGCGGAAAGCGAGCAAGCGGCTGATGATGCCATCGGCCAGGTGGATGAGCTGATCAAGCGGCGGCGGGCCAATTCTTCGCAAGGGTTCAGGCCCCGCAGCCTCAGTTCGGCAGCCTCATACCTGCCGGATGCATCATGGGTGATCATCTCTGTGCCGGGCCGGTACGCCGCTGGCGTGGCTGAAGAAGCTTTGGACTTGGGCAAAAACGTCTTTCTCTACAGCGACAACGTTACCGTAGAGGATGAGGTTCGTCTAAAACGGAAAGCCAGTGACCGCGGGCTGATGGTGATGGGCCCCGACTGCGGCACCGCCATCATCAACGGCACGGGATTCGGCTTCGCCAACCACGTTCGCCGCGGCAATATCGGCGTGGTCGCCGCCTCGGGCACCGGACTGCAGGCGGTTACTGTCGGCGTCCACAAACGGGGCGCCGGTATTTCCCAGGCGCTGGGCACCGGTGGGCGCGACTTGAAGAGCGCCGTGGGCGGCATCACCGCCCTGCAGGCGGTGGATCTGCTGGCCCGCGATCCCGATACCAAGGTGATCGTGCTGGTTTCCAAGCCGCCGGACGGCGCTGTCGCTGCCAGGCTGCTGGCGGCAGCCCGAACGGCAGAGAAGCCGGTGGTGGTCAATTTCATCGGCTTCCCGCCGCCGGCGACTCAATTGGGCAACTTGCATTTCGCCACCACCCTGGCGGAAGCGGCGCGTATCGCCGTCTCTTTGGGTAATTCGACTGCTGTCAGGGGAAGCGAGGCAGCCGGGGGCGGATTTCTGCGCGGGCTGTTTTCCGGCGGCACCCTGGCGTACGAAACGATGTTGGGGCTGCAGGCAACCGTGTCGCCGCTCTATTCCAACGTGCCGATTCGTTCGGAACAGCGTTTGGCCGACAGCCTGGTCAGTCAGGATCATACTATCCTGGATCTGGGGGAGGATGAGTTCACCCAGGGGCGTCCCCATCCGATGATGGACAATGATCTGCGCATTCGCCGCATCAGGCGGGAAGCGGCCGATCCTGATGTCTCGCTGCTGCTGCTGGATGTGGTCTTGGGCGAGGGAGCCCACCCAGATCCTGCCAGTGAGTTGGCACCTGTGATAGCCGAGGTAAAATCAAAGAGAGACATCGATGTCGCCGTCATCGTCCTGGGCACTGAAGAAGATCCCCAGGGGCTGGCTGAACAGGTGTCGCAGCTGTCAGAGGCGGGCGCGGTCATCTTCTATGAGACTGACCAGGCGGTCGCCTATGTCAGCCAGAGAATGGGAAAACCGTTCTACAATGCGGCTCCTCCGGTGCCGCTGGCATCGTTCCAGGGCAGCGCGGCAGTCATCAATGTAGGCGTGGAGTCGTTCTATGATAGTCTGATCGGGCAAGGGGTGAAGGCTATACACGTCGACTGGCGGCCACCAGCCAGCGGCAACCAAAAACTAATGGACATACTTGCAAAAATGAAACAGCCTAAATTATAGGAGGTGTAGAGATGGTCGATATTGAACTGGCAAATAAAACTGCCGTTACCCGGATGATGGAAGCCCGTCCAATCCTGAAAGGGGTTGCCACCGCGCGCGATGTAATCCCTGGTATGCGGGACAACCTGCTGCTGCACGCCGGTCCTCCCATAACCTGGGAGCGGGCCTCTGGCCCTATGCGCGGCGCCATCATCGGCGGCCTCATCTTTGAGGGACTGGCTAAGAACGAGAAAGAAGCGATCGGCATGGTCGCGGCGGGCGAGATCGATTTGGAGCCGTGCCACGAGCATGACTCTGTCGGCCCCATGGCT
>JAHEEY010000137.1 GCA_024640485.1 Chloroflexota bacterium
AGCGGTTGAGCTGATCCCCGAGCCAGCAATGCCGGCATTCCAAAGGATTCTGGACCATCCTGGGACGGTTGGGTTGGCCGCCTACCGAGTCGGTCAGGAATCAGAAGGTGTCTTCCTGAATGCTGACGCGACCATGCCGCTGGCTTCTGTGGTCAAGATCATCCATCTGATCGCTTATGCCGAGGCAGTCGCTGCTGGCCAGCTGGACCCGAACACTATCATCTCACTTGATGCATTGGACAGCTTCTACTTGCCCGGCCTGGACCTGGGCGCCCACACAACCGCATTGAGGGAGCTAGAGGAAGGCGATCGTATCGCGCAGCCTTCGGGGGTGCGTCTAGATGAAGTCCCTTGGATGATGATCAGGCACAGTGCCAATTCAGCGACAGACTTTCTCCACATGCTTCTGGGGCAGGAGCGAATAGAACAGACGATAATAGATCTGTCACTCGCCTCCCAAACAGCGCCATGCCCCTTCCTGGGCCAATTCTTGATCATGCGCAATCACACTCAGGTCAATGTAAATGCTAACAGTTCTGTACAGCAGTACGTTGACCACCCCGAACTTTATGCTCGCGACGTCATGCTGTTGACTAGCGCCTACAGCAGTGACGAGTCCTTTCGGGCGGCTGAAAGAGCAGTCCGAGGGGGGCGGCCGATCTCTGCTCAGCGGCTCTTCACTGAGAATCTGAATCCTGAAGGAACTGCCAGAGATTACGCCCAGCTGATGGCCAGGATCTCCCAAAATGGTCTCAGCAATGCCGAGAGCAGTTTCCAGGCTCGGCGATACCTTGAATGGCCCATGCGGTTCGAAGTCAACCAGGAATTGTTCACGAATCTTGGGTACAAGAATGGGGCGATGCCAGGTGTATTGACCACGGCGTACTACGCCTATCCCTTGGACGGTTCGGCTCCAATTGTGGTGACCCTTTTCTTCCGAGACCTCCCCAATCGCACCTACCAGAGCTGGCGCAGGAATGAACTGGCACACGATGAGTTGGCACGGTGGATCCTGATTGAACCAGAAGCAATCCCTTTACTCAGGTCCGTGCTGATGGATAACTAGCGGCAGCTTATGACCCGGCAATCGCCTTCTCCACACGGTCGCATCCCGTGTAGCCGTAGGCGGCAGCCAGCAATTCCACCGGATGGACTGTCTCAATACCGGTCGCATGGGTGATCTGCCAGCGGCAGGTTTCGCTGTCGCAGACAGCCACCGAGCCCCCCACTGAATTCACAAACTCAAACAACGGCCTGCCGACATCCATCCCGATCTGGTACTTCTCACGCTTATAGCCGTAGGTACCCGCAATCCCGCAGCATGCCGCCTGGCTTTCGATGATATTTAGCTCAGGTATCAGCCCCATGATCTCTAGAGAGGGCCTGCCAATGCGATGCGCCCGATATTGACAGGGCGCGTGATACGCCAGCGTCAACGGTATTGGGCGTCTTGGCATCAGTAGTTCGCCCTGCTCCAGCAGCTCCAGGAGGTACTCATGGAAATCATAGGTGTGCGCGGCAAGCAGCTGTGCGTCCTCACCGTAGTAATCCAGCAGCTCCGGCGCCTCTTCCTTCAAGGTCAATGTACAGCTGGTAGAGGTGCCAATAATGGGGATGCCCTGCTTGGCGTACGCCAGCAAGCTGCTGATGTTGCTGGCGTGATAATCACGAGCGGCATCAAATTCACCATTGGACAGCAGCGGCAAACCGCAGCAACCTTGGGGTGGAACGATCACTTCAATCCCATTGGCTTCCAGGACAGCAACGGCTGCCTGCCCCACCCTGGGCTCGTAATACTCAGTGGAACAACCGTGAAAAAAGACAACTTGCCGTTTGGCGCTAACCGTTTTCGGCCTCCCATGAAACCATTTGGAAAAACGCAGCCGCGAGAAGCTGGGTAATGGCGCTTCGCGGGCAATGCCAAGCACAGACTCAGTTACTATGCGAACGAGACGGTTGTTCAGGATGGCATTGGCAATCGGAGCGACCGGTTGGGCCAGTCTTCCCAAGTCGGCCGACCTTGCCAGCAGATTATTGCGCAGACGCTGGCGAGCGGAGACGGCGCCAGCTGCTACCATACCGCCGCGCGCTTTGGCGTTAATTTCAGCGATCTTCACGCCAGTGGGACAAACCATGTTACAGACTCGGCAGCCGCTGCAGTAGTCCACCGAGCTGTCCGGCATTGGTTGGTCGCTTCCCCGAAACCGGGCCGCCTGCGGCCCTTCATATTTCGGGCCCGGAAATAGATCAGTGACCGCTGCCACCGGGCAAGCAGTGACACAAATATTGCACTTGATGCAGTTCTGCAGTGACAGCTCAACTGGATTCATTGCTTGCCGCCTGCCTGCCGCCCCAAAAACCTGTGGCAACGGCAATGCCTTCCATCGATCGTTCTCTCAACGGATCGCAGTGCGCCAAAGTAGTGCCAACCACGATCAGATTCTCCGCGAATTGCGACCCAGTTTCGTCAATCGGTCGAAAATCGCGGTTAACCCTGATGCCTGTTTTGAAGACAGCATGACCTTGGGGGTCGAAGTATTCATGGCTGAGCCAATCTTGCTGTGCCTTCACCCCACTCAAAGGTAGTCCGAAGATTGTCTCTTTGATGTCGCCGGTTTGCGCCGCGACCATGCCGCCGCCCAATATCCCACCGGTTGCCAGTACAAAAACGTCAGCCGCGTGAGATTTCTGTCTGGCGCCAGCCTCGGAAAAGACCCTCAGAACCCGACTTCCACTGATCTCCGCGGCGACTACCTCAAAACCTTCCTGTACGACCCCGCCCAATCGCCTGATTTCCTGAACCAATATCCTGTGAAGCCGGATACCGGGCACGCTGGGCGGCAGCGTGGGAATCTCGAACAGCTGGCACCCTAACCTCTGCTCAAGTTCCAACTTCACCCTAATAGGCTGTTCGAAGCCCAATACCGCCGGAAGTCCGACCCGTTCGGCGCCGTTCAAATGCGGCCGGATGGCATCCGCGATCTCATCCAGAAAAGTCAGCGAGTGAAATCGATTGGCCACCATGACTGGGTTGAGATGGCGCACTTCGCGCAAGGAGGCCAGGTCTACGGTAACAGCAGCTGCCGGGATGCCTTGGGCATTTAGATTATCAGCCATCAATCCTGGGTAAAAGTCGTTGAGCTGACTTAAACCGACGATCAACATGGGCCGTTGGTCAGTTAGGTCACCGGCGATCATGGTTTCCGGAGCTAGATAAGTTGGCCTTGCGGCGCCAACGGCCGAGGGCAGCATCCAGTTCTTGCCGGCATTGCCCACCAAAGGATACTCATAGGCGCGGCACAACTGGGCAAACGAATCTATTGCTTCATTCAGTTTTGGCCGACCGAGGATAGCGTAGGGATGGTCTGGTTGAACGGCAGCAGTGCCGGCCATTGCATGGCCAGCAGAATCGGATATTCCGCCGTCGTCATCCACGCCCTCACCCATGACATCAATACAGCCGGCATGCCAATGGGTCATGCCCCAGCCCTTGGCGATCAAGCGCACTCGCTTCCCCATTGTCAAGGCCTGCCAGGCGGCGGTCAAACCCGCCAGCCCCGCCCCGATTACCAACACGTCTGGTTTCCCTGCCACGTTATTTTCCAGCCTCCTCGCGTTCACTGGGAGCCGCGGAACCGCCAGTCGTGGACGGTTCATCATACATGGTCGGCTGCAATCTGGTGGCTGGCGGCCCAGGCAGCTGTTCGACATTGAGAAGGTTAAGGAAGATTAGCTCGTCCAGCCGGGCCTGCTTGAGCTGCCGTCCCCATAATATCGGCCGCAGCCCCTTCCATCGTTCCCGCAAAAAGTCGCGCAGGGCCGCGTTGCTGGCGCTGTTTTCCAGCTTCTTGACTTCATGGAGAATGCCAACAGCCCGGTAGGTACAGAAACCGCCCTGGCAAGGCCCCATCCCCAAGCGCACGTCCCGCCGAATATCGTCCACAGTGCGAGCATTTCCCTCGCTGATTGAATGATGGACGTCTTCTATCGTGACCAGCTCGCACTCGCATACCAACTGACCATAGCTTCGCTCTTCTTCTAAGCGCTTAAGTCTAGCACCTAAATGATGATATCCCCTTTCCGCCCCTGGCAACGACTCCAGATGCGTACGGCAGGGCCGCGGCGAATCCAGTTTCTGGCATACTTTGTCGGTGGTTGCCTCAGCCATCATCCGATAGGTGGTCCATTTACCGCCGGTTATGGTGATCACCCCGTCCACACCATCCCTCGGAGCGTGGTCCAGCAAGGCATAGGCCCGGGTCACATCTCTGGAATCGGTAGTCACCGTCTCTTGAAACAAGGGGCGCACGCCAGCCCAGGCGCGAAGGATCCGCATCTCAGAGGCGCCGGGGATGAGCTTGTCCGCCTCATCCAGCATCAGCTGGACTTCCCATGGTTCGATAGCGAAGTGATCGGGATCAGTTACCTGGACATCTGTCGTGCCCAGTACCGACACAGTATGGATAGGTACGATGATGTCACCATCACTGGGCATCTTGCACCGATTTATCACAGTGTTCACCGCTCGATGGCTTATCGCAACCATCGTCCCTTTTCCCGGCAGAAGCTTGACCAGGATGTCGGCGGTGGCAGCTATCTTTCCGGCCCAGGCACCGGCAGCATTCACTGTCAGATCGGCGTAGATGGCGACCTGCTCATCTTGGACCAGATCGTGGCAAAGCGCGCCGACTACCTGATCCCCGCGGCGGATCAAATTCATTACATGATGGTAGTTTAGAATTGAGGCGCCGTACTGCCTGCTTGACTCAGCATTCAATTCGGTGGCCATGAAGGAATCGGCAGAACCATCGGGCACCCGAAAACAATGGCTGATTTCCTTATTAAGCAGTGGTTCTTGTCGCAGCATTTCGGCGATTGGCACCGTTTCTACGGGGACCTCGGCATGCCGGCACCCTTCCAGGAACTTCGGCACAAATTCTGGGTCATCATAAGGGGTCACCACGAAGAAGCCGCCAGTATCTTCAAGGCAGTGCGGCATGATGCGCCGCAGGATGCGGTTTTCTTCGATACACTCTGCCGCCGCCTTGGGATCCTTCACGACATACCGTCCGCCGCTGTGCAGCAGCCCGTGATATCTTCCGGTGGTGCCGTGGGCGAGGTCTCGCGATTCAACCAATACCGTCTTAAAGCCGCGCATGGCACAATCTCTAGCCACGCCGGTCCCAGTCGCTCCTCCGCCAACGATCAGCACCTCTGTTTGAATGGTTCTCATATTTCTATTAGACTCTCTTCAGCCAGCGGCTAGACCGTCGTTGCCACGACAAATGCTCAGCTGCGCGGCTGTTCAGTCGAGTAGCTTCCAAATGTCAGCTCAACTTGCCATGGTCAACTTCCCTGAACAGCTCCAAAAGCCGCTTTTCAACCCAAAATGAATTGTACCCTAATAGCCAGCGAGCCCAAGATCTGAAGAGAACCGTCTATGATGATATAATCTATGATTCATGTCTCGTATGATGAAAAAGAGAGCATGATAGAATTTTCCAAGGAGTAAGTTTATGTCAACAAAACAGTGGAGCAGTCCTCCCGAAATGCAGATTGACCCCAAGAAGAGCTATCAGGTCACCATGGAAACCAGCAAGGGTACGATTGAAATCAAATTGCACCCCATGTATGCCCCAAAGACTGTCAATAATTTCGTTTTCCTTGCCCGTGAAGGGTATTACGATGGTGTTACTTTCCACCGCGTGATCAGCAACTTCGTCATCCAAGGCGGCGATCCAACCGGTACCGGTATGGGTGGCCCAGGATACAAGTTCGCCGATGAATTCAAAGGCAATCCGCTCAAGCATGAAACTGGGTCGCTTTCTATGGCCAATGCCGGACCGGGCACCAACGGCAGCCAGTTCTTTGTCACCCACTCTCCTCAACCCCATCTGGACGGCCGCCATACCGTTTTTGGCAACGTCACCAGTGGGCAAGATGTCGTGAATGCCATCCGCCAGGGCGACAAGATGACGCGTGTGACCATCAGTGAGCAATAGTACCTCCCAATCAGCTGAAATCGCTGATCAAGGCGAACAGCTGAAAGCTCCACTTCCCTTGGTGACAGCAGCCGACCTGCCTGATTCCTGGCGAAAAGCCATGAACCAGGCAGGCTGGAATGAACTGATGCCGGTGCAGGCCAAGGCGATGCCGTATGTAATGGCAGGCCGAGATGTAATGGTGCAGTCTCGTACTGGCAGCGGCAAGACCGGTGCGTTCATTATGCCTATCCTTGAGCGTATTAATCCGCTGTTGGATGAGTGCCAGGCTTTGGTGCTGGCGCCCACTCGGGAACTGGCCAAGCAAGTAGCCAAAGAAGCCAAGATGCTAACCGGTGAGAGGAATCTCCGGACGATAGCTGTATATGGCGGCGTCGGCTATCGAGAGCAGCTGCAGGCATTCAAGGAAGGAGCCCATCTGGTGGTTGGCACGCCCGGACGCGTTCTGGATCATCTCCTTAAGCGCTCTTTGTCACTGGACCATCTGAAAATCTTGGTCTTTGACGAAGCAGACCGACTGCTTTCCATGGGTTTCTACCCGGACATGCAGGAGCTGCAGAGGCACCTGCCAGCCACTCGGGTCGACAGCTTCATGTTCTCGGCGACTTTCCCAGTTCAGGTTTTGAGCCTGGCGCGGCAGTTTTTGCACGAACCGGAACTGCTCAGCTTGAGCCTCGATCACGTACACGTGGCTGACACTGATCACGTGTTCTACACCGCCCCCGGCATGGACAAAGACCGCGGTCTGGTGCGACTGATCGAAGTTGAGAACCCGACCTCGGCAATCATCTTCTGCAATACCAAAGCGAGAGTCCACTATGTGGCCGTCGTTCTGCGCCGTTTTGGACATGATGCCGATGAGCTTAGCTCGGATCTCTCCCAGTCTGCTCGCGAAAAGGTCATGGATCGCGTCCGGAATGGCAAGCTGCGCTTCCTGGTTGCTACGGATGTAGCCGCCAGAGGGATTGACATCTCTGCCCTCAGTCATGTCATTCAATATGAGACCCCAGAGGATCCCGAAGCGTACATCCATCGGGCAGGGCGTACCGGAAGGGCAGGCGCTGCTGGCAAGGCAATTACGATTGTCGATGTACTAGAAAGAGCCCGGCTTCTGAAGATCGCCAGACAGTTCGAAATCGATATTCAAGAGCTGGAGCTGCCAACCGATGAAGATGTGGCCGAGATCGTGACCGAACGGGTGACGGCGATGCTGGAGGCGAGTCTGCGCACGAGAGATCGTCTGCAGATTGAACGGATGCAGCGTTTTGGTCCTCTTGCCAAATCGTTGGGTGACAGTGATGATGAGCTGGCCTTGATCACCATGCTCCTGGATGATTACTATCAGAAGACACTTCACGCCCCACCGTCGCCGCAGAGTCCGTCTAGAAATCAAGACTCATCTAAATCGAGATCTTCTGGACGAAGCGGTCGGAAAAGCCGCGGCAGGCGCCGATAAGCAGGCGCACTAAGTAGCCGGTTGGCCCAAGCAGGCCATCAGCGTTGGAATGGCTGTCGCGACGACGGCGCACCCATGCGGGAGCCATCCAAAGGGAACTTCGCCACAAGAAACCACCCAAGGGGATCTACTTGGGTGGTTGAGCTCATTGCCTCGCAATGGGTATGATTTTCTGGCTTCAGGGGAGCGATCATTGATTCTGTACTTGCGAGTCTTGATTGGATTGGGCGTCCTCTCGCTTGGCCGCCAGCTGTTCTGGCTGTTCGTCGGCGGAATCGGATTCATGGCCGGCATTGAACTGGCCAATCGCGTGGTGGTCAGTCAGAGCGATGCCGCCACACTGCTCATCGCTCTGGCGACCGGCATGATTGGTGCTCTGCTAGCATTGCTGATGCAGCGGCTTGCTATTGGCGCAGCCGGCTTCTTTGGCGGCAGCCTCATCCTGATGAATCTGGTCAGAAGTCTGCCTCTGGAAGTCAGTTCTGACTTACTCCCATTTCTTCTGGGCGGAATCATTGGAGCCCTCTGCACCATGTTCCTGTTTGATTGGGCCCTGATCTTTCTTTCTGTGGCTGCCGGCGCTGCGTTTGTGGTTCAATCTCTGAGCCTGGAGCGGCCCCAGGCGTACATTACCTTTGGCCTGCTCGCGCTCTTTGGCGCAGCCTTGCAGTCGCGGCAGTTGATGCGCCAGCGTGCCAAATCCAGCCGCTAGCCGCTATTTCCAAGCTGTGATCTCATCCAGCGCTTCTTTCTCAGCTCCCGTCAGCTTCACATCGGCACCCTTGATTGTATCCTGCAGTTGAGAAATAGAGTTTGCGCCGATAATTGCAGAAGTTACCGCAGGGTTTGCTAAAACCCAGGCGATCGCCGTCTGAGCGATGGTTGCATTGTGGCCCAACCCAATTTCCTCCAACTTGTCTACGGCGGCGAAGCCGGCATCATTCATGTACCGATTGCGTACCCCTTCAGCTCGAGCAGAATCAGGCAATACCGTGTCACGTCGATATTTGCCGGTGAGGAAACCGCCTGCCAGAGGACTGTAGGGTATGACCCCTACGCCTTGATCAAGGCACAACGGCTGCAATTCACGCTCGAATTCGGACCGATGTACAAGACTGTAATGAGGCTGCAGGCTGTCGAAACGAACAAGGCCCCGGACATCACTAATCCACAAGGACTTGGCCAACAGCCAGGCCGGATAGTTTGAGCAGCCGATATATCGGACCTTACCAGCTCTAACCAAGTCATCCAGCGCCGTCAACGTCTCATCTAGAGGCGTCTCCTCATCCGGCCAATGCAGTTGGTAAAGATCAATATAGTCGCATTGAAGCCTGCGCAGGCTGTCTTCCACCCCATTCAAGATATGCTGGCGTGATAAACCTTGATCGTTTGGACCTGGCCCCATTTCGCCTCTGATCTTGGTAGCCAGGACAAGGTCTTGACGTTTCACGCTGCCTCTTGCCAACCAGCTGCCCACAATCGACTCACTGACACCACCATCATTGCCGTCTGCCCAGCGGGAATAGACATCAGCGGTGTCAAGGAAATTGCACCCCAGGGTCACGGACTCACTCATGATTTGATGCGACAGTGCTTCATCAGCAGTCCAGCCAAACTGCATGGTTCCCAGACAGATCGCGGATGCTTTCAGCCCTGTCCGTCCAAGTCTTCTGTATTCCATGTTCAACCTCCTATCATCAAGATGAATGCAAGCAAATTTCAAACGCTCTCGTTGGCGCTATGGCGTGGTATTCTGTTCATCGCTGGGGGCCGCTTCCGTCGGGACGGCTTCTGTCGCTGCTGGCGTCGCCTCGGCTTCACGCGCTGCCGCTTCTCTCTCAGCCCGCATCTGCGGATCTTCGGTGTTCGGGTTCTCAAAATTGAAGAAATTATAGGTAGCCCTAGAAAGCTCGCGAAGTATTGGGAAGCTGACGTCAATAACCAGCCAGTCACTGTAAGGCTGTGACAGATACTCCACGATAACGTAGTCTCCACCTGGAGAGAACACAATCCCCGCGTCACCGTGAGTATTCCCCGCCCACCCATGCTTGTGTGATACTGGGGATGTCTCCGGCACACCAAAACGAATCAGATTTCCATCAGTGTTTCGTACCATGATGTCCAGCATCGACTGGCACTCTTCAGGGGTCAGTTGGTCCGGGTAGACCGCCAGTAATGCCCCACCCCCTTTTGAGCAGTGGTAGATCATCGAGAGAAGGGTGCCCATATCTTCGGCAGTGGTCTGCATCGCCGGATCTGGCAAGGTGCTGATATCTGTGCGGCTGTTTGCCGCCGTCACCAGCGTGCTCTTTCCGGCTCGGTTGGGCTCTTCATAAGGAGTGACGATAAACGTGTTGTTCAATCCTAGCCTATGCATGGACTCAGTGAGGATGTCCGCGCCGAGATAAGCGTTGTCTTGACCCGCTACCACATCCAGCAATATGTTAGCACTGTAGTCGCCGGAGTATATGGCGGTCTCTTCGATTAACTTCAGCTGATCTGAATTCGGCGCGAAAT
>JAHEEY010000589.1 GCA_024640485.1 Chloroflexota bacterium
TCAGAGAGCACTTCATACGCTTCATTGATCTCTTTGAACTTCTCTTCAGCCGCCTGGTTGTCCGGATTTCGATCGGGATGGTATTTTTGCGCCAGCTTACGATAGGCGCGTTTGAGCTCCTTATCGGTGGCAGTTTTGCTGACGCCTAATGTTTGGTAATAATCTCTGTACTGCATCTCTATCCTTGTTTATCCTGCACCTTATGGCAGGGGGAGTTTTGATGTTTTAGGTGGTTTCTGGTTTTGCTTGCGGCGATGCTTATGCGAAGCGATATAACTGATCGAACCATCTCAAAACACTGCCGATATGGCTATTGTCGGCCAATTCCCCTTATCCTGCCACTACGAATACCCGGGCTGGGCGCAGCAGCTTGTCACCCAACCGGTAGCCGGTTTCTTCTACCCGGATAATGGTGCCTGGCGGCAGGGTGGGGTGGGGGATTGCGCCAATCGCTTCGTGCCAGTTGGGATCAAACCGCTGGCCTTCCGCTTCGATGGGTGTGACTCCATACTTCGTCAGGGTGGCCGCGAACGCCTTCATAGTCAATTTCATCCCTTCCACCAACCCGGTATCATTCCCATCACTATGCTCCAGCGCCCGAGCCAAATTGTCAGCCATCGGCAGCATATCCCGCAGCAGCCGCTCATGCTGATGAGCCGCCTGTTGCGCGTAAAGCTTCTCTATCCGTTTCCGCTCATTCTCCCGTTCTGCGTAGAGACGGGTGTATTTTTCTTTCCATTTATTCGCTTCAGCAGAAGCTGTTTCTGATTGATGTGCTTCGGAGGCCGGAGGCCGGCTGGCCGTTGTTGGCGCCTCTTGACGGATATGGGCCTGTCCTTCTGATCGGTCATATGGCCAGCCGCTTTGGCCGTAGTTGGGACGCCGCGCTGGAATACGGATCTCGTGGTTTGCCGGTTGGCTGCGCCGCCGTGGTTGGCCAAAATAGCCGTCGTTGAATCGCTGCATAATCATTGCCTCTATTGCTGACCAGATGGTGGTCGCTGCTTATCGTTAATTTAATCTGCTCAGCCTGCAAAACAGCATGGCCCAATGAGCTACCTTCTATTTTACGGAATCATGTATGAAAGGAATTAGACTGCCGTTAGAGAGACGTATGATCTTCTGCAAAAGAAAGAAGGCGCTGTCGGCAGCGCCTTCTCAATATGCTTGGCATCGATGTGCTGGGTAATGCGGAGTCGCGCTCCCAATGTCGCCATCCTGTGATTCAGTATGATTATCCTTCGATGGTTTTACGCCCTTGGCCGAGTTTGACCGTGATTCGTTTGGGTTTGATCTCTTCGGCTTTGGGGACGTTCACCGTTAGGACGCCATTCTCACAGCTAGCTTCGATCTTTTCTTCGTTGACTTTAGTCGGCAGCGTGATGCTGCGGCTGAAACTGCCGTGACGACGTTCCCGCAAATGGTATTGGCTTTCGTTGATTTCTTTTTCTTCGCTGCGTTCACCTTTGATGGTCAAGACGTTGTTGGTCAGTGTGATTTCCAGATCGTCAGGATTGATGCCGGGCACCGATGCCTTGATGGCGAATCCATCATCAGTTTCGGCCACATCAACAGCCAATCCCCATTCGCCGGACTCTTCCCAGCCGGCGCGGGGGAACATGCTTGCCGACTGATCCCACAGCCGGTCGACTTCGTCACGCAAGTTTATCATTTCACGCATTGGGTTCCATCGGACAATTCTACGGGTCATTTTAACCTCCGATAAAATAAGCAAACTTGCCGGTTAAAGGTTGTGCCAGCTCCGTATTTGGCACATTTATATTGTGGATCTTTAGGGTAAGAAATAGATAAGATTATTGGATTGTCCGGTTGATTTTTCTGTTTCTGATGACTATGCGCATCGCTGCCGAAAGGGTGACCCGGCCCGCTAGGATATGTTCGCCGGGGTGGGGGAGGGCCGTTGAATGTCAGTCGACTGGTATGTTAAATCTCTCGCCCCCCTGGTCTCACTGTATATAATGGCCCTGGCAGTACCAAGGAGATTATAGATGTCAACATCCCATACCGTAGATGAGGTCGCCTCCGCCTACAACCAATGGTCGAAAACCTACGAAGGCGACGAAAACCTTACCCGTGATTTGTCTGCAGTTGTGCTGCGCCGGCTGCCGCTACCGTTACTCCAGCGGGATGTCCTGGAAATCGGCTGCGGCACCGGATTGAACAGCCGCTACCTGGCGCAGCACGCCAAGCGATTTCTGGCTGTGGATTTCTCCGCCGGCATGCTGGCGGAGGCCCGGGCCAATGTCTCCGATGCCGGCGCCTGTTTTGTTCAACGGGATATCCGGCATGGTTGGCCTCTGGCTGTCGCCGCCGTAGATCTGGTGGTCTGCTCCCTGGTTTTGGAGCATATTGCGGATCTGGGGCCCATCTTCAAGGAAGCGGCTCGAGTGCTTCGCCCTGGTGGAGTATTCTTCGTTTGTGAGTACCATCCTTTCCGCCAGCTTATGGGCAGCCAGGCCCGCTTCACCGATGCGAACTCCGGGAATATGATTCTAATCCCTGCCTACCTTCATAACGTTTCTGACTACCTCAATACTGCTCTGGAGAATCGCTTTGAGATACGCCGCATAGATGAGTGGCGGGATGAAGACGGCTCATCCGCCCTGCCGCCGCGGCTGCTCTCGCTCCGTCTCCAGCTTCCCAACCCTTAGCGATATTTGGCGCATTGCTGTTCGGGCCAGCCTGCTTACAGGAATCGACTATTCACAGATGAGGAGTTTGTTTCATGTCCATAGACCGCAGCCGGCGAATCACCTTCGAAGAGGTGGCCGATCTGTATGCCGAGGTACGGCCCAGCTACCCTGATGCGTTGTTTGAGGATCTGATCAGCTTGTCGGCCATTCCCTCTGGGGGACGT
>JAHEEY010000138.1 GCA_024640485.1 Chloroflexota bacterium
AACGGCAGATCCTTCAAGGCATTGCTGCCCAGCGGCGGCTCTGGCCCGGTGATTACCGACGATGCCTTGGACGCCCCGATGACCTATGAAGGGTTGACACCCCATGGGTCTGTTATGGGCTCGGCCTCCCTTATCGTGATGGATGATTCCACCGATATGGTTTGGGCCGCCATGAAGATGATTCATTTCTTCAAACATGAATCATGTGGAAAGTGCACCCCCTGCCGGGAAGGCACATTTTGGATGGACCGTGTGCTGTCCCGTATTTACCACGGCCAAGGGACGACTCGGGACGTTGAAGTGCTGGAAAGCGTTGCCCAACAGATCAAGGGCAAGACGTTGTGCGCCTTGGGTGAGTTTGCCGTCAGCCCAGTGCTGTCAACAATTAAGCATTTCCCCGAGGAATACCGGGCAAAAGTGTCTGAGTCAAGTTCCGCGACTGTCAACATCCCTGTAATTGCCGCCGATTAGTGGGGCGATTACACCCTTAACTAGCAACTACCCTGGCTAGCACGCAGCCGGCAGCTTCATTCAATTGACTGTTGGCTCAGCCAGATTGATTCGAGAAACGTAGTGGAAGAGGATCAGAATGAGTGATCTCGTTACATTGACCATCGACGGTGTGGAAGTTAGTGTCCCAAAAGGGACCCTGGTTGCCGATGCCGCAAAGAAGATTCAAATCGATATACCGGTGTTCTGTTATCATCCCAAGCTGGAGCCAGTTGGGATGTGCCGGGTTTGTCTGGTGGAAATAGGTCTGCCAATGCGCGACCGGGCCACCGGCGAATTATTGAAGAATGAAGATGGAAGCCCGAAGCTTAGCTTCCGCGGCCTGCAGACAGGCTGTACTGTTGCGGTGAGCGAAGGCATGGCGGTGCGGACTGCCAGCCAGCCGGTGAAGGAAGCTCGGGGCGCGGTGTTGGAATTCCTGCTGTCCAGCCATCCATTGGATTGTCCGGTCTGTGACAAAGGCGGCGAATGCCCGCTGCAGAACCTGACCATGGCCCACGGCAAGGGCACCAGCCGGATGGCTTTCAACGATAAGCTCAAGATCGCCAAGCATGTCCCTTTGGGTGAGTTGATCTACTTGGATAGAGAACGCTGCATCCAATGCGCTCGCTGCATCCGCTTCCAAGAGGAAATCGTAGACGATCCGGTGATCCGCTTCCACAATCGGGGGCGCAGCCTGGAAATCGTGACCATGTCTGAGCCGGGCTTCGACAGCTACTGGAGCGGCAATACCACCGATATTTGCCCGGTCGGCGCTCTGACCACTTCCGATTTCCGATTTGGCGCGCGGCCCTGGGAGTTGACTCCCGCCGCCAGCATTTGCCCCCATTGTCCGGTAGGCTGCAACACCACCATGAGCACCCGTCGTGAGGCGATTTCCGGTGGTCGGAAGGTTATCAAACGGATCATGCCGCGGCAGAATGAAGCAGTTAATGAAATTTGGATCTGTGACAAGGGACGTTTCGTCCATCATTTCGCCGATTCCGCACAACGGCTGACGACACCGCTGATTCGGAAAGATGGTCAGCTGGTGGAAGCAAGCTGGGACGAAGCGTTGGATCTGGTCGCCGGTCAGCTGCAGAAGCA
Source organism: Chloroflexota bacterium (assembly GCA_024640485.1). Classification (GTDB taxonomy): domain Bacteria; phylum Chloroflexota; class Anaerolineae; order Promineifilales; family Promineifilaceae; genus JAHEEY01. Next base: position 1,597 of record JAHEEY010000138.1, read on the forward strand.
CAAAAGCGCCGCCGCAGGGTTGGCCAGTGGGCGGCTGAGCAACGAAGATCTGTTCCAGTTCCAAAAACTGTTCCGCAAGGGATTGGGCAGCCGGAATATCGACTTGGCCAATCGGCAGCTGGGCGGCGGCGAAATCGTGGCGCAGGTCGGTGTCGGCAGCGGTACCAACCTGAAGGATCTTGGCAAAGGTGACGCGATATTGGTGGTCGCCTCTGACCTTCATGAGGAAGCGCCGCTCTGGTGGATGCGTGTCAAGCAAGCTGCGGAGCGCGGAGTGTCGTTGGTGCTGGTCAATGGCCGCCGCACACGTTTGGACAAGTTTGCCGCTCATACTGTGAACTACGAACCCGGACAAGGGTTGATGACCATCCGCCGGCTGTTTGGCCTGGCGCAGGTGGAAACTGAATCCACTAGAGACGATCAGCTGGCAGCCGCTGCTGAGAAGCTGATCAAGGCAGAGAACCTGGTCGCATTTTACGGCAGTGAAGGGCTCACATTTGATGAGAGCGACGCCCTGGCGAAGTTGCTGGGCAACTTGCTGCTGATCAAGAACGGCCACAATCACACCGGCCGGGCCAACAATGGTTTGATTCCAGTTTGGCCGCACAGCAACAGCCAAGGTGCCTGGGACATGGGCATTCACCCCGCCTATGGCCCTGGTTATGCCGCATTGGAGACTCCCGGGTTAGGGGCCGCGCAAATCTACGCGGGCGCAGCCAGCGGCGACATCGAAGCGCTGTATGTCGTTGGCGCAGATCCTGTCGGCGATGGCCTGATGGCAGATCGCGGCAAGCTCTCATTCCTCGTTGTTCAAGAGCTGTTTCTGACCGAAACGGCTGCTTTGGCTGACGTCGTCCTGCCGGCTCAGAGCTGGGCAGAGCGTGAAGGCACCTACACCAACGGCGAGCGGCGCGTACAGCGATATTATCCGGCAATCCCTGCCTACGGCGACAGCCGTCCCGATTGGCAGATTCTTGCTCAGGTCGGCGAGCGCGCGGGACTGGAAAAACCTGCTTTCGCGGCTAGCTTGATGTTCAAAGAGATAGCCAAAGCTGTCACCCAATATAAGCATATGGACTACCGCTCCCTGGCCCAGGTAGAAAAACAGTGGCCGGATGTTGGCGGCGATGACCTTTATTACGGTGGAAACGCCTACGAGAATGGCTCAGGCCTGGGCCAGCAGTGGATGGCTGCGGCCGAGTCCGGTGCGGTGGAGCGTTTTGAAGCCCCAGATATTGAGCCGAATTCTTTCGAGAGCTTGCCCTTGATCCAAACCCGTGCCCTGTACGCCAGCGGTACGTTGACCAACATTTCCAAGGTCATCGAAGCTCGGCTGGTTTCACCGACCTTAACGGTGTCCCCCGCCGATGCCGCCCGACTGGAGCTGTCTGACGGTGATGTCGTCGATGTCGCCGTCAATGGAGCATCGGTGCAGGCGAAATTGTCCGTTTCTAAATATGCCACTGTTGGTCTGGCCCAGTTGAGCGGCGTAGGCAGTGGATTTGTATCAGGGACTGCCGCGGCTGAATTCAATAGAGTAGTAGAAAGTGAGAAGGAACTAGCATGACACCTGTTCAAATAGCCCTTCGTGCATTGCTTGTGGGCTTTGTGGTTGTTCTAACGGTGATAACGGGTTTCGCTTACGGCTCCTTTCTGGAACGTAAACTCCTGGCCCGTTTTCAGGGGCGTATCGGTCCGAACCGGGCTGGCTATCTTCCGATCCCACAGCGCGGCCGCAAAGAGCGGAAACTCTTGGGCGGTGTCTTGCAGCCAGCTGCCGATGCTGTCAAGTTGTTCTTTAAAGAAGACCTTACCCCAACCAAGGCGGATAAGTGGATCTATACATTGGCGCCGATGATGGCGGCGATCCCGGCAATCATGATCCTGGGCGTCATTCCTTGGGCCGGCAAGATCACGATTTTTGGTTCACTGTTTTCGCCCTATTTCGCCATTGCCCCGGGCATTAACGTGGGGATTCTGTTTATCCTGTCTTTGGCTTCCATCGGCGTTTACGGTGTGGTATTGGCCGGCTGGTCATCCAATAGTAAGTACGCGGTGCTAGGCGGTATTCGTACCACGGCTCAGATGGTCAGCTACGAGTTAGCCCTGGGCCTTTCGGTGCTGATTCCAGTGATGATGGCTAATTCGCTTGACCTGGGCGAAATCGTTGAAGCGCAGCGCGGTGGTTGGTTCTTCGTTCAGTTTATCGCCGCCTTTGTCTTCTTCATCGCCACCCTGGCGGAAATGCAGCGCAGCCCCTTTGACTTGTTGGAAGCGGAACAGGAGCTGTCTGCCGGCTATATGGTCGAGTATGGCGGCATGCGCTTTGGCATGTTTTTCATGTCAGAATACATGGCCATGATCTCGTACAGCGCCATTATGGCCACCCTATTCTTCGGCGGTTACCGGGGCCCCTTTGTGGACACTTACCCTGCATTGGGATTCCTTTACATCTTGGGCAAGACGCTGATTGGTGTTGTTCTAATGATTTGGATTCGGGCTACACTGCCGCGATTCCGCTACGACCAGCTGATGAATTTCGGCTGGAAAAGCTTACTGCCTATCTCGGCCCTCAACTTCATCCTCACAGCGACTTTTATCCTTTTGAAAGAAGAGGGGATTGTTGGGCCGTTTATCGATTCAGTTCTGAAATTCTTTGTTGGGTAATTACTGACTCGTCCAACAGTCGGAGAATTTGCAGAGACTAATTAACTAGCTTGGAGAATTTGCATGATTGAAGAGGCAATCGCAATCATAAAGGGTATGGCCACCACCCTTAAAGTTGCACTTAAGCCGCCGGTAACGGTTCAATACCCGGAGATGAAACGGCCGGTAAGCAATCGTTTTAAAGGGCGTCATGAACTGAAACGGTATGAAAACGGCATGGAAAAATGCATCGGTTGTGCGTTGTGCGCTGCCGCTTGCCCTTCCGACGCTATTTTTGTAGAAGCTTCTGAGAATAGTGACGAGCAAAGATATTCTCCTGGTGAACGCTTTGCGAGTACCTACGAGATCAATATGCTTCGATGTATCTTCTGCGGCTATTGCGAAGATGCCTGCCCCACAGAGGCCATCGTCCTTGAACACGATTATGAGTTGAGTTTCTATGATCGGGCCAGCGCTATTTACACAAAAGATATGCTGCTGGTTGATGTTCCAGTCAATGGAATGGACACGCCGCGTACCGTTGAACCGGGAACGTTTGATAGGTCCATCCCTGATATGGAGAATCCGAAATAGCAAGTGCGATTGCGGCGATCCCGCAGTGGCCGGTTACGAAAGGCGACATTTATGGGTAATCCGATTCTGTTTCTTATTTTGGCTGCCGTTGCCGTTATCGCTGCCGTTATGATGGTGCGCAGCCGCAACGCGATATACAGCGCCCTGTTCCTAGTGCTGAACTTCGTTACTATCGCTGTACTCTACCTGATCCTCAACGCGCCCTTTATCGCTATGGTGCAGATAACGGTATACGCAGGGGCGATTATGGTCCTGTTCCTGTTTGTCATCATGCTGCTGGGGGCTGAGAAGCTGCAAGGCTTCGAAGAGAGCAGCAAGGGCCAGCTCTGGATTGCAGCCTTCTTGGCAGTGGTCTTGATTGCCACTTTCGCGGTGGCCTTGATTCAAGGGGATCCCTCGAGCTCAGGAGCGGTAGCTGGACTTGACAGCAGCCCCTCCAATCTGGGTCTGCACCTTTTCAAAGCGTATGTTTTCCCATTTGAGCTGACTGGCGTTCTGCTGCTCGCCGCCATGATCGGCGTTGTTGTGCTGAGTCGAAACAGCGCAAAGCGAGGTAAAGATGCCTGAAGTAACTGTAGAATGGTACGTGGCTCTCAGTGTCTTGCTGTTTTCCATTGGAGCCCTGGGTGTATTGCTGCGCCGTAATGCCATCATCGTATTTATGTCAATTGAATTGATGCTGAATGCGGCGAACCTTCTTTTTGTCGCGTTTGCCAATCATCTTCAGGATGTCGACGGCCAGGTCCTGGTCTTCTTTGTCATCACTGTCGCTGCCGCGGAGGTTGCTGTCGGTTTAGCCTTGATCGTCACCATCTTCCGGACCAAGCACAGCATTAACATTGACGAAATCAATTTAATGAAAGGGTAGGAGTATGTAGATTGTGTATTCATGCCGCGCATGATTACGCATTACGCATTACGTGCTTATGAATGCTTTTGGATTAGCTCCCCTCATATTAGTTTTCCCGGTCATCGGCCTCCTGCTTAACGGCTTCTTTGGTCGCCGTTTTGTTGACGCCGATCGGAAGACAGGTGAAAAGTTGTCTGGCGGATTCGCCAGTGTGATGGCTCTGAGTTCCTTCGCCATCGCCGTGTTGATGTTCTTTAGCTTGCGCAGCCATGAGTTTCATGCGGAAGTGATCAATCTATTCAATTGGATTGTGGTTCCTTCGGCTAAGCTCCAAATACCGTGGGCTATTCAAGTTGACACCTTGTCAGTGACGATGATGATGGTTGTGACCGGCGTCGGTTCACTTATTCACATCTACGCCATTGGCTACATGCACGGTGATCCGAACTTCTCCAGATTCTTCACCTACTTGAACTTGTTCCTATTCTTCATGCTGATCCTGGTTACCGGCAACAACTTCCTGATGTTGTTTGTTGGCTGGGAAGGTGTTGGCCTGTGCTCATACTTGCTGATCGGATTCTGGTTTGACCGGGTCGACAAGAACGGCCTTCCCATGAATGCCAATGCCGGGCGCAAGGCATTTGTGGCCAACCGTGTCGGTGATCTGGCCATGATTTTAGCCATGATCCTGATGTTCTGGACCTTTGGCACTCTGGAGTTCAACACCGTCTTCCAATCAGCCGTGGAGCTGTTTGAAGAAGGGCACATGGTTCACTTCGGGCTCTTTAGTGCCACACTGCCGGCGGTTTTGACCGCTGTCACCGCCTTGTTCTTGATGGGCGCCGCCGGCAAGTCTGCCCAGATTCCACTCTATATCTGGCTGCCGGACGCCATGGCCGGCCCGACGCCGGTTTCCGCCTTGATTCATGCAGCCACCATGGTCACTTCAGGTATTTACCTGATCGTGCGCAGCAATGTCTTGTTTGAGATTGTCCGCGCCAGCGGTGAACTGCTTTTCGGCATTGTCTCTTCAGCCGATTTGGTGGCTTACACCGGCGCGGCGACCGCCTTGGTCGCCGGGTTGATCGCCTTTACCCAGTTTGATATTAAGAAAGTGCTGGCCTATTCTACCGTCAGCCAGCTGGGATTTATGATTGCCGCCGCCGGCATGGGCGCCTATGTGGCGGCCATGTTCCATCTCATCACCCACGCCTTCTTCAAAGGGCTGTTGTTCCTGGGGTCCGGCTCGGTCATTCACGGCATGGAACACGGGCATCATCATCTTGCCCACGGGGACGACCATCACGATGATGACTTTGACCCCCAAGATATGCGCACCATGGGCGGCCTTCGTCACAAGATGAACTCTACCTTCATTGTCTACACAATCGGCGCTTTGGCGCTGTCCGGTATTTTCCCGCTGGCAGGTTTCTGGTCGAAGGATGAAATCCTGGCCCACGGCGGCGAGCACAACTTCGCTGTTTATCTGATGCTGACCATCGCCGCCTTCTGTACCGCCTTCTATATGGGCCGGCAGCTGCAGATGGTCTTCTTCGGCAAGCCGCGCCATGCGGCGGCAGAACATGCTGAGGAAAGCTCCCCGCTGATGGTCATCCCGTTGTGGATTTTGGCCGGGCTGTCCGTTGTTGGCGGTTTCTTGCTCAACTTGCCGTTCCTGACGGAATCATTGGCCGAAGCCAACCACAATCATCCTACCGGCATTTTCCTGGCCCTGGAAGGTTGGCTCGAGCATTCGATTCAAGCGTTCCATTTGTCAGAAGAAGGGATTGTGCATCTTCCGCACACGCCCATCGTCTTCTCGCCAATGGTTGCTGGGCTCTCGACCGTCCTGGCGGTTGGCGCCTTGTTATTGGCCTTCAAACTGGTTTACCGGGACAGGCCGCAAACTGCCGATGAGCGGGACCCGCTGGAGAAGATTCCTTTCGTCTGGAAGTTTTTCGCAGCCTTGCCGTTTGAGACCTTGTTCATGAAAGGGTTCATTCCCCTATTCAACAAGGCATCCCATTGGCTGGGACATACCTTAGATGGAACTATCTGGCACGATTTTGTCCACGAGCGTGTGATTCGGGATAATTTCGTTGGTTTTGCCTCGTTTTCCGCGGATGTGCTGGATACGAATGGGGTAGATGGTCTGGTAAACGGCAGTGCCAAGGCAGTGAAGCGGCTGGCGAACCTGATTCGACGGTCGCAGACAGGCTATGCCCGAAACTATGCCTTGAGCGTGTTTCTTGGCGCGGTGGCATTAGTGGTTTACTTTGTGTACATGGCTAATTAAAACTTGAGGCTGGAGATTAGTGACGTCGTATTGGGCGCCTGTCGCTAGTTCCGAAACTCTAATTTTTGGAGAAAATGGGGTATGTTAACGATTCTCACATTCTTACCGCTGTTGGGTGTGGCGGCGATACTGCTTCTCAAGTTTTTTGAGAAGGAAACAGATGAACTCATTCGGCGTATTGCCCTTGGCACGTCGGCCATCGTCTTTGTGGTCTCTCTAGTCGTATTGATTGGATTTGACACCTCTGTCGGCGGTCTGCAAATGGTAGAGCATTTTGATTGGATCCCTTCCTGGGGGATCAGCTACTACCTGGGTGTCGATGGCCTGAGCATCTTGATGGTGCTGCTGACCAGCTTCATTTCGCTGCTGGCTGTAGCCGCTTCATGGACCGCTATCAAGACGCAGGTCAAGCAGTACTACATCTTCATGCTGCTGATGCAGTTGGGCATGATGGGTGTCTTCCTGGCTCAGGATCTGTTCCTGTTCTACGTCTTCTGGGAGTTTACACTGATTCCCATGTACTTCCTGATCGGCATTTGGGGCGGATCGAACCGGGTGTACGCATCTATCAAGTTCTTCCTCTACACCATGGCAGGCTCCCTGTTGATGCTGCTGGCGATCCTCTACATGGGTATCACCAACAACACCTTTGCTGTCCCGGACTTAATCGCCGGGAGAGAGGCTTTTGCCGATGTGCAGAACATCCTATTCTTAGGATTCGCCATCGCCTTCGCTATCAAGGTGCCCATCTTCCCCTTCCATTCCTGGCTGCCTGATGCCCACACCGAAGCGCCAACTGCCGGATCGATCATCCTGGCTGGTGTGCTGCTGAAGATGGGTACCTATGGCTTCATCCGCTTCAACCTGCCCCTGTTCCCGGGAGCTGCCGCCCACTACGCGCCGGCAATCGCGGTGCTTGCCATCATTGGAATTATCTACGGGGCTATCGTCTCTTTCCCGCAGAAAGATGTAAAGAAGCTGGTGGCCTACTCTAGTGTCAGCCACTTGGGCTTTGTGATGCTGGGTATTTTCTCGCTGAATGAAGCCGGTATCCAGGGCGCGCTGCTGCAAGGTGTAAACCACGGTTTGAGCACCGGCGCCTTGTTCTTCTTGGTCGGTGTCTTGTACGAACAGCGCCACACCCGTATGTTCGCCGATTACGGTGGTGTCTGGAAAGCGATGCCCGTCTTCAGTGTCTTGGCCCTGATTGTCACCTTGTCCAGCATGGGTCTGCCCGGGCTGAACGGCTTTGTGGGTGAGTTCACCATCTTGTTGGGCTCCATGGGCGCCGAGTCCTTAGGTCCGAACCCCTGGATCTACACCGCTTTCGCTACAACCGGTGTCATTCTGGCAGCCGTCTATCTGCTTTGGATGTTCCAGCGCGTCTTCATGGGCCCCCTGGACAATCCCGAGAACAAGAAACTGCGCGATCTGAACGGGCGTGAGCTGGCCATCATGCTGGCTTTCCTGCTCTTCATCTTCTGGATCGGCATTGCCCCCTCAGGCTACTTCAAGCTGATGGACAGTTCCGTAGCCAGCCTGGTCTCAAATATCGGATCTTCTCTGGTCGTGATGCCCTAATTCGTTGGTGCCGCGCTCAGACTGAGTATGTGATTTACGACGGCTCTTGTTGTAGGCTATTTTGCAACAAGAGCCGTTCCGTTTTAGGAGAGTCGTGTGCCGGAAGAGATTCTATACTTCGTACACATTAGCGATACCCACATCGGCCCGACAGCGGATTACGCCCGTTTTGGACATACTTCCCTGCCCTGCGCGCGGCAGTTGGTAAAAATCATCAACGAGCTGCCGGTGGTGCCGGACTTCGTCATCCATACCGGGGATGTGGTCACCGACCCCCATCCAGACGCCTACCGGCTGGCGGCGGAGACCTTCGCTCAGTTGAACGTGCCCATCTACTATGTCACCGGCAATCATGATTCGGCTACAGCCATTCAGGAATACCTGCC
>JAHEEY010000590.1 GCA_024640485.1 Chloroflexota bacterium
GATGACTGCCGCCCCAACCTTTGCCAAACTCGTAGAAGAGCTGGTTGTTTTGCTGGATATCCCGCCTGACAACGTCCGTCTCCGCGACGATGTGCAGGAAGCAAGGGCAGGTGGATAGCGGCTCACTTTGTAAGAGGTGTTTTCCTGGACGACTGATGCGGGCCAAGAAGATACCGAAAGCGTTGAAACTATGTTGAATGTTGGCCATTTCCTAGAATCATTGACGCACTACCAGGCGGCCGGCTCCGAGCAGCCGGTCATGTCTGTTGTCATTGATAGTCGGGAAGTGAAAGAAAACAGTCTGTTTGTGGCCTTTGCCGGCGAACAAGTCGATGGGCATGATTTTGTGCTGCAGGCGTTTGCCGACGGCGCCTGTGCCGCGCTGGTTGAGCGGCCGATACCGGGCGACCATCTGACCGTCGACACCAGAGGTACTCACTTTCCAGAGGAGATCACCACGCCCGTATGTATCCTGGTAGATGACACCTTGACAGCACTGCAAACGGCGGCAAAGGCGTGGCGAGCACGTTTTCCTACCCGGATCATCGGGGTCACCGGCAGCGTCGGCAAGACTTCGACCAAAGAGCTGATCCATGCGGTCCTTTCCAGCAGGTACCGGACGTTGAAGTCCAAGGGGAATCAAAACAATGAGATCGGGCTCCCGCTGACACTGCTAAACCTGCGGCGGCATCACCAGCGGGCGGTGCTGGAAATGGGTATGTATACCCAGGGTGAAATTTCACTGCTCTGCGAATTGGCCCGCCCACACATCGGCGTGGTCACCATGATTGGCCCGGTCCATATGGAGCGCGTCGGCAGCATGGAAGCGATCGTCGCCGCCAAGCAGGAGTTGGTGGAATCACTGCCGCCAGACGGCACCGCCATTCTCAACAAGGACGACGCCTTGGTGATGAGTATGGCGGCGCATACCCCAGCCAGGATTTTTACCTATGGACTGGACAGCAGTGCCGACTTGTGGGCAGATAATATCCATTCTATGGGATTGGATGGGATTCGCTTTACACTGCATCACGATCCTTACGAGTCGATGAACCTGCGCGTGCCCCTGTTGGGCCGTCATAGTGTTCATACCTCACTGCGGGCAGCGGCGGTAGGCCTGGTAGAGGGGATGTCCTGGGATGAAATCGCTGCGGGCTTGCGCGACACCGCTGCCCAGCTGCGGCTGGTGGCAGTGCCGGGGCCGAATGGCTCCATTATTGTTGATGATACCTACAACTCCAGCCCGGACTCAGCAATGGCTGCTTTGAATCTGCTGCAAGACCTGAGCGGGCGGAAGATCGCCGTCTTGGGCGATATGCTGGAGTTGGGGATAGTTGAAGAAGCGTCGCACCGGCTGGTGGGGCGGCGAGCCGTTGATGTCGCCGATCTGCTTATCGCCGTTGGGACTCGAGGGCGCTGGATTGGCGAGGAGGCGTTATCGATTGGCATGGCGGCTGAGAACGTGGTGATTGTAGAGTCTGCTGAAATGGCTGCCGCGGCTTTGCGGGAACTCATCACCCAGGGAGATGTCGTCCTGGTAAAAGGCTCTTATGGGATGCGGATGGATCGAATTGTGGCTGCCTTAGGACGAGGTGTTTAGTGGCTTTTGCGCTGACGGTAAGCGGGGTTACGTTTTTAGTGGCTGTCATTTGGGGCAGCCCGTTAGTGGAACTGATGCGCCGGCTGAAGCTGGGTGCCCAGATCCGCATTGACGGCCCGCAGACACACATGACCAAAATGGGCACCCCGTCGATGGGCGGCGTTCTCATTGTAGGCTGGGTGGTACTGGTGACGGTAGTCATTAATATCGTTCAGCTGGTAAAAGCGCTGGAGATCGCCGAAAGCGTGGTCATTCCGTTGGGTGTGATGGTGGCGTTCTCGATTCTAGGCGGCATCGACGATTATCTGGGCTTTCATCCCCGCCCTCATGGCGAAAAAGGTATTAGGGCCAGGGTCAAGATTTGGTTCCAACTCGGGATCTCCCTTGTCGCCGGGCTGCTGCTTTATTTTGTGGTCAACGACAGCCATGGCTTTGTGGCCATCCCGACGGTACCGTTTCTGGTGGACATAGGTATTTTGATCATCCCGGCGGCCGTTATCATCATCACCGGCTCCGCCAACGCCATCAATATCACCGATGGCCTCGACGGCCTGGCAGGGATTATCGCCGCCACCGCTTTTGCCGCCTACGGGGTGATCGCGCTGCTGCAGGATCAGCAGTTCTTGGTCACACTTTGTTTCACGACAGTCGGCGCCAGCTTTGCCTTTCTTTGGTTTAACGCCAAGCCGGCGCAGATGTTTATGGGAGATGTGGGCTCTCAAGCGCTGGGCGGCATGCTGGGCGTGGTCGCCTTGATGACTAATCAGTGGCTGATCCTGCCGATTATCGCGGCGGTGCCCATAGCTACCATGCTCTCATCGACCCTGCAGGTGCTGTATTTCAAGGCATCGGGCGGAAAACGATTGTTCAAGATGGCACCGCTGCATCATCATTTTGAACTGCTGGGTTGGAGTGAGACCCAGATTGTACAGCGGTGGTGGCTGATAGCGGTGATGGCCGCGATGATTGGCATCGCCCTGGCGCTCATTTAAGTATCGGAATATTCATGGATCAACTGGCAGGAAAACGCATCGTCATTTTAGGGGCGGCCCGGCAGGGTGCCGCATTAGCCAAGTTCGCGGCTGATGCTGGCGCTTCTGTGCTGCTTTCTGACCTGCGTTCCGTCGACAAGTTGACGACAGCGCTGGCTGAGCTCGATGGTATGGGTATTGAGTTTGTGCTGGGCAGCCATACTCCGGAGATGTTGGACGGCGCCGACCTGCTAGCCATCAGCGGTGGGGTGCCGGCGGATGCGCCCATGGTCGTCGAAGCCCG
>JAHEEY010000139.1 GCA_024640485.1 Chloroflexota bacterium
GCGGCCTCTTCAATTTTGTGCTCAACGGCGGCGGACCGATCATTATCGAATTCAGCAAAACTGGCTATCTGTCCGTACAGCGCCGGGTCGAAACAACCCGCCGGCAGTATGCGGCAGTTGAGCCGGTAGCCCTGATTCAGCCGGACAGCAAGAGCACCCTGATTGATCCCGCTTCCTCTGCCCCCTTCCAGATAGCCCAGGGCACGGTAGTCAACGATAGAGACGGCACGCGTCAGGCCACGATACTCTTTCCCTCCAGCGCCTTTGCCGCCATGCGGGCCCAAGAAAGCCCCAGCCGCCCCCTGGCCCCTCTCACCTTCCGCGCCACTGAATACACCGCCGGAGTCGCTGGCGCCGCCGCCATGCCCGGCGATCTGCCCCCCGTCTCCGGTTACACCTATGCCGTCGATTTCAGCTTCGACCAAACCGTCGGGCAGGAGGTCATCTTCGACCAGCCCGCCATCAACTACACCGAAAACTTCATCGGCGCCCCCGTAGGCAGCGCCGTCCCTGCCGGCTACTACGACCAACAGCTGGCCCAATGGGTTCCCGCCGACAACGGCATCGTCCTCAAGATTCTCTCAATCACCAGCGGCTCTGCCGCCCTCGATGTCACCGGCGACAATGTAGCCGACACCGGCCCGGCCCTGGTGAACCTGGGCATCACCGCCGCCGAACAGCAGCAGCTCGCTACCCTCTATACCGCCGGCCAGGAGCTGTGGCGGGTGCCCATTCCCCACTTCTCCCCCTGGGATTACAACTGGCCCTATGGCCCGCCGGCAGACGCCAAACAGCCGCCCGTGCCGCCGCCCAACACCGACCAGCCGGGTGAATGCACCGCCTCCGGCTCCATCATCAACTGCGATACCCAGGCGTTAGGCGAATCCCTGCCCATTGTGGGCACTCCCTTTACCCTCAACTACACCAGCAAACGAGTCCCCGGCTGGCAGGTAGACAACCAGCTCGACATCCCCATCGTCGTCGGAGCGCTGCCCGCCACCCTGAAATCAGTTTATATGGAAGCGGAAGTCGGCGGGCAGATGACTGTCAGGCGGTGGGGCCGCGGCAGCGCCGGACAACCCTTCGGCGTTCCCGGCGTTTACACCGGCACCGTGCAGCCCCTTTCATCCAATCTCAGCTTTCCGCTGTCCTGGAATGGAAAAGATGGCTACGGCCGGCTGACCAACGGCCGCTTACTGGCCAATGTCACCGTACGCTACGTCTACGATTTCCAATATTACGGCACCAACGACACCTTCCAGCAAAGTTTCGGCCAGTTCGGCGACAATGTATTCATCACCAACGGCCGTGAATACTGCCAATACGTCAACTACGCCCCTGCCGCCGCCGTCGCCTCCGAATTCTGCGGCATCAACATGATCGTCAGCTACAGCCGCCCCCTGGGCCATTGGGACGCCGCCGCGGCCATCGGCCTGGGCGGCTGGTCGCTGGACATCCACCACGCCTTCGACCCCAACGACGGCGTGCTCCACATGGGAAACGGCGTCGATCTGAGCAGCACTGATATTGGGCCGGTCGTTTCCGAGGCCATCGCCGACAATTCCATGATCAACTACCTGGGCGATACCGCCGTCTCCCCTGATGGAGTCCTCTACTTCATCGATGTTTCTGAGAAACGCGTTGTCAGGTTGGAGGCCGACGGCACCCTCACCAACGTCGCTGGCAACGGCAGCCAGGGCATGCCCACCGGCGATGGCGGCCCCGCTGCCCAGGCCACCCTGGGCTGGCTCCTGACCGCCCTGGCTGTTGGTCCGGACGGCGCCCTTTACATTGGCGCCACTTACGACAATTACAACGTTGGCGTTATCCGCCGGGTGGGCATCGACGGCATCATTTCCACCGTTGCCGGCACCTTCTTTACCCAAAACAATTTACCCAACGGCGATGGCGGCCCCGCCATTTCTGCCCGGCTCAACTACCTGAGCGATATCAGTTTTGGGCTGGATGGCACCCTCTACATCGCCGAAACACCCCAATATCGCATTGCTGGCGGAGACTATAACCGGATTCGCCGCATCACCCTCGACGGCACCATCTCCACCATTGCCGGCGCCGGCAGCAACACCGGCGTCAACGCCGACCTGACCGGGGTGCCGGCGCTGGAATGGGGCGCCTTGCCCCCGTTGGGGCGGATCGCCTTCGATCCAGACGGTAATCTCTATCTGACCCATCCGGCTCGCAACCTTGTCAGCCGAATTGGCACCGACGGCGTGCTCCGCCGCTTCGCCGGCAATACCGGCCCCGGCGACTTTGGCGACGGGGGGCTGGCAGCCAACGCCAACCTGGGCAACCCCCAAAGCGTCGTCATCGACAGTAACGGCGCTGTCTACATCCGCACCCGCAACCTATCAAGCTACGACCACATCCGCCGCGTGTCGCCCGACGGCCGTATCAGCACCTACGCCGGGCGTAATGGCTGTACTGGCCCCCAAAACAATGACGGCTTCAGCGCCCGTCAGGCCTGTCTCTCTTCCTTCGGCTACAACAACAGCCTGGAGCTTTCCCCTGACGGCGGGCTGCTGATCAGCAGCAGCCGCTCGCGCATCGAACGCATCGGCCCTGCCCAGCCAAACGGCGGCGCCACTGGGTTAAGCCTCTTTGTGCCTGATCCAGACGGCATCCATCTGTATGAATTTTCCAACTCCGGGCGTCACTTGCGCACCCTCCACACCCTGACCGGAGCGGTGTTGTACACCTTCGCTTATGATAGCAGCGGCCGCCTGCTCACCGTCACCGATTATGACGGCAACGTCACCACCATTGAGCGGAAGTCCGCAGGCCAGCCGGCGGCGATTATCGCTTCTGGCGGGCAGCGTACCCCGCTGACCTTGACCGCCGGCGGCTACCTGCGCACCATCGCCAATCCCGCCGGCAGCACCGTCACCCTGGCCTACAACGCCAATGGGCTGCTCACCTCCCTAACCGATCCCCGCGGCGGCGTCTCCCAATTCCTGTACGATGCCAACGGACGGCTGACCCGTGATACCAACGCCGCCGGCAGAGTCATCAACTTGACCCGGCTGCAGCAGCCTGGGCTGATCACGGTTACCCTGACCACCGGCATGGGCGAAGCAACCACCTATACCACCGAAATTCTGGGCAATGGCGACCGGCAGCGCAAAGTGATCGCCCCGGATGGCACCACCAGCACCCTGCTCATTGGCGAGGGCAGTGTCTGGACCCTGACCAATCCCGACGGCAGCGTCGAGCGGGTCACCTATGCTCCCGATCCCCGTTGGGGGATGAATGTCCCCCTGGCCGCCTCGGTGGTGGTGACCACCACCGGCAGTATGAGTTGGCAGATGACCGCCGTCCGCACCGCCAACCTATCCACTCCAGGCAACCCCTTCAGCCTGATCAGCCAGCAAGACGAGCTGCTTGTCAATGGGCAAACCTGGCGCTACACCTACACCGCCAACGGACGCACCTTCCGGCTGCAGACACCAGAAGGCCGGCAGATCCTGCTGACCCTGGACCAGGCCGGACGCACCATCAACCGTAATGTCGACAGCAGCGGCGCCCTGGCTCCGGTAGCCAGGAGCTATGACAGCCGCGGCCGCCTGACCGCCATTACCCAGGCCAGCCATACCACCCAGTTCGCCTACAATAACGCCAACTGGCTGACCAGTATGACCGGTGCCGACGGCAAAGTGACCACCTTGACCACCGACGCTGCCGGCCGGATCACTTCCGGGACGCTCCCCGGAAGCCGGACGATCGCCCTGGGCTACGATGCCAGCGGCAACCTGACCAGCCTGACCCCGCCCGGGCGAGCCGCCCACACCTTCGCCTATGCCAGCGACAACCAGCTGTCCAGCTACACCCCGCCCGCTGTCAGCGGCGGCGGCAGTTCCCAATGGGGATACAACGCTGACCGCAGCCCGATCACCCTTACCCGGCCGGGCAGCAGCATCAGTTTGAGCTACTTGAACAATGGGTATCAACTAGGCGCCGTGACCCTGGCCCGGGGCAGCCGCAGCCAGGCTTTTGACGCCGCCGGCCGAATGCAGACGGTCACCGACCCCAGCGGCATCAGCTTGAGCTACAGCTACGACGGGCCGCTGCTGACCGAACGGGCGCAGAGCGGCCCAGTTGCCGGCACAGTCGCCTTCACCTACAACAACGGCTGGCTCCTCAACGCTATGACGGTCAACGGCGCCAACCCAATCACCTATCAATATGACAGGGATTTGCTGCTGATCGCGGCCGGCGGGCTGACCCTCACCCGCCACCCCCAACAAGGGTTGGTGACCGGCACCCAGTTGGGGGGTGTAACCGATGCCTGGACTTACAATACTTATGCCGAAGCGGCGGCCTATCTCGCTCGATACAACAGCACTAATCTGCTGCAGACCGCATTTACCCGCGACAGCGCCGGCCGTATCACCGCCAAAACGGAAACGATAGCCGGTGTCACCACCAGCTACACCTATACCTACGATGCCGCCGGCCGCCTGGCCGAACTCCGGCAGAACAACACCATCGTGGGTAACTACAGTTACGACGCCAACGGCAACCGCCTCAGCGCCAACGGCGTCAACGCCGCCTTCGATGCTCAGGATCGGCTGACCCAGAACGGCGCCACCACCTACACCTACAACGGAGCCGGGTATCTGGCCAGCAAGACCGCCGGCAGCGCCGTCACCGCCTACCAATATGACGAAGCGGGCAACCTGATGGCTGTGACCTTGCCCAACGCCACCCAATTGACCTATCTGGTCGATGGCTTGAACCGGCGGGTAGGCAAGCGCGTGAACGGCGCCCTGGTGCAGGGCTTTCTCTATCAAGGCGGTTATCGTCCGGTTGCCGAACTGGATGGGGCCGGCAATGTAATCAGCCGGTTTGTTTACGGGGCGCGGCTTAATGTGCCCGAATATCTCATCAAGGGCGGGCAGACCTACCGCATCATTGCTGACCATCTGGGCAGCCCCCGCCTGGTGGTCAATGTGGCCAACGGGCAGCTGGCCCAGCGGCTGGATTATGATGCCTGGGGACAGCAGACCCTGGACACCAACCCTGGCTTCCAACCATTCGGTTTCGCTGGCGGCCTGGTTGATCGGGACACCGCTCTGATCCGTTTCGGGCTGCGCGATTACGATCCCGGCAGCGGCCGTTGGACCAGCAAAGACCCCATCGGTTTCAACGCCGGAGATAGCAATTTATACGCCTACGTACACAACGATCCGGTCAACTTCATCGATCCCACCGGTTTACAGCAGGCCCCCACCCCCACCCCCTGTGATCCCAACCAGAATCAAACCCTTCGAGACCAATTTGGTGAATTTATGAGCAAATGGGTGGGACGGCCGCTGCAAGCCGTAGCCGACGCTGTTAAAAGCGCGGCCAACTGGGTCGAGGATAAGGCTGTGGAATTCGTTGATAAAATCCAGGAAATCCGTCGCGAGATCTTTAGTAAAGACCCTCATGATGGGGCCGAGCTTATCAAGAAAGCGATGGATCCGCTGGACGGCGAGCTGCCGGTAAGCATTACTCCACCAGAAGCTGTAAACACCACTATAGACAATGGGGTGGAAGTTGTTGACCCCCACTATGGCAATCTCGGTACCGCTAGAGGGTTGTTGAGCGATGAAGGGGCCGCTGCTTATGGGGGTAGATAAACAGATCCTGGACATCCACCGCCAAAGAGAAACCTGTCAATAGCATTGACTGGCCTCCGGCGAAAACAACTGTCTTGTCAACGGCAGCGATGCCCTCTGGGGCATCGCTGCCAGCTTCGCCAAAGTTGCGGCTAGATCACAAGAGTGCCGCTGCCCGCTGGCATGGTTGCGGACAGAACCATTCCCCCGTCCTATCGCTGGTCACCGGTACGCATCGACCGCTTCAAACATCGCCATGATATTCTCCGGCGGCACATCCGGCAGGATATTGTGGATCGTATTGAACACAAACCCGCCCCCGGGAGAGAGGATTTCGATGTTCTCCCGCACGTGGTCCTTCACTTGGGCCGGCGTCCCCCGGTTCAACACCGATCGGGTGTCGGCTCCGCCTCCCCAGAAAGTCACATCCGATCCAAACTCCTTCTTCAGCCGTGCCGGCTCCATTCCCCGCGCGTTCGTCTGCACCGGGTTGAGGATCTCAAAACCGGCATCGATCAGGTCCGGGATCAGCTTGTAGATCGAGCCGCATGAATGCAGGAAAGTATGCATGCTGCTGTTCGCCTTGATGAACCGGCACATAAGCTCGTGGCGCGGCTTGAACAGCTTGCGGTACGTCGCCGGCCCCATCATCGGGCCGGTGTTCATCCCTAGATCATCACCCAGCCGGATGATATCGACCACATCCCCTACCGCCCGGCAGATATTTTCCAGCGAACTTAGATGGCGCTCCATCAGCGCGTCCAGGAACCGCTCCACCTCCGCCGGCGCCAGCACCAGATCCATTAAGAAATTATCGATACGGCGCACGAAAGTGCCCCATTCAAACAGGTTGCAGCCCGCCGACAGCACGATGGCCCGGTCGCTGCTGGCCCGCAGCCCCAGCGCCTTGGCCCGCAGCTGCTCCCAAAAATCTGGCTCGCTGGCATGGTCCCAGGGACTGTGGGCCAACGCCGCCCAATGGATCCTGCCCATCGCTTGGTCTAGATTATCGCCGTAGCTGTCCGGATACCCGTCCAAAAACGGGTAAACGATCTGATCGTATGAAAACGCCGTCGCCGGCATGCTGGCGATCGCTTCCTCCCCTTCATACGCCAGGTAGGAGCCATCCGTCTGTTTTCGGGGGCGGAACCAGACCGGCAGCTGCGCCGGCCTGCCGTTGGCCAGTGGGTGATCATACCAATCGCTGTCCCGGCTGTTGAAACTCCGCCCCAGATCAATGGCGTCAATGCCGAATTTGTCCAGCGCCTCATCAGACGGCTGGGCCACCTGCTGCACCACATCATACACCCAGTTCCGCTTATCCTTCAGCGGCACATGGTGGAGCAATCTATCGTACGCGATCGCCGAGATGCCTGAGCTGGGCGTGGCCCCCAGGTCCACCGGCACCCCATCCGGTTCCACATGGTTGATG
Source organism: Chloroflexota bacterium (assembly GCA_024640485.1). Lineage (GTDB taxonomy): Bacteria > Chloroflexota > Anaerolineae > Promineifilales > Promineifilaceae > JAHEEY01. Next base: position 7,051 of record JAHEEY010000139.1, read on the forward strand.
GCGCTGAGAACGCGCTGCCGTGAATTCATCGCATCCCCCTTAGTCGGTGTGAAATACCTCTTCCATACCCGCCCACCACTCACCTTCCTGGCGGCTTTCCAGCGGCTCCTGGCACGGATCGGTCAGCTGCCACCACGCCTGGGTCTTCGGGTCAGCCGCCATTTTCTGGGCGTCGGCCTCAAAATCATCCCCGTGATATTCAAAGTAGCTGAACAGGAACCCGTCCTTGAGGTAAATCGAGTAGTTGTGGATATGGCACGCCTGGATCATGCTGAGCACTTCCGGCCACACATCGGCATGAAGTTCCCGGTACAACCCCTCTTTTTCCGGCCTGAGTTTGATCACACTGCCATAACGACGCATCACGGCCTCCTGTTCTGATCACCCAGAACGCTGTAGATAGCCAGCGCCGCTGCCAGGGCGGCAGTTACGCCGGTGTAAATTGTCTTAATCAAAATGTAGCCCCAATTGCTGAACCCGTTGGGGCTGATCAGGTAGATTGAGCCGTCCATGATCAATCCGCCGAAGAAGATCACGCAGACCATCATCAGGATCAGCGCCCGCGCCCCCGCCCCCGCCGGCAGTTTCGGGCTGCGAACAGCCGACCTGGACAAATTCCCTTTGGCGATCTCTCCTCGAGCGGATCCAATCAAGATCCAGCTAACCAGATAGCTGATAATCGCCACCGTGATCAAGATATCGACAGCGGCTTCCCCGTACGGGATATCCCCCCGCGAGCGGTAGGAGAAGAAGGCGATCAAGCCGTTAAGTACCGCGTTGATCACTCCGCTGGACACTACCTGCTTCTGCACATATTTCCCCGGCTCGATGGTTGTGACCACTGCCGGCGAGTACGCTTCCCACACGGCTTCCGCGCCGTCCGTCTCCACCGCGATTACCGACACATCCGGGTCTGGTTTCTGGCCCGGCACCTCTATCGCCAGTCCCTGCCCGTTCTGGGAGAACATCAGCGGCTCGCCGCTCATCAGACGGGCCCCCTTAACCACCCCTGGAAAACGGTCGATATTCAATGTTCCCTCAGCCGGCCAATCGAAAATATGCAGGTAGACAAGCTCCCCTTTGCGGGTGGCCTGTCCCCAGGGCGCCCCCTGCAGCGGCGTGTAGCGGCTGCCGTAAATCGCCTCATGATTCCGGCCCATCCATTGGCCGATATGCCGCAGCCGTTCCACCGCTTCCGCCGGGAACACCCCTCCCGCCGTCGGCCCCACATTGAGCAGGTAGTTGCCCCCCCGGCTGACCACCTTCACCAGGTTGCCCACCAAGTGCCCCGCCCCCTTCCACGCCGTTTCATCCGGGTTGTACGCCCAGCTGCCCCCCATGGTCATACACGTTTCCCACGGCTGGAACCGCTCCGGCGAGGGATACCCCTCCTGGTGCACCGGGGTCAGCTCCATAGTGCCGTCGGCGTACTTCCCCACTGTCTTCCGGAGCACGCCCCGAAGGCCGGGGACCTTGAATAACGATTGAATCAGCTTGAAAAAACCGTCCCCCGCCGGGTCCATCCCTGCCGGCGGTTTGCCGGTGCGCGCCGGAATGCCCTCCTTGGGAATGAACTGCTCCGGGGTAACGTAATCATACCCGTCCCCCAGCCGGTCGTTGATCAAGGTGTTGGGGCTGAGCTCGTGGACCAGCTTGTGGAACCGCGGCGGATCATACTTGCCGTGATTGGACAGCCCGTCAAACCAGAGGATGCTCACCTCGCCGTAATCGGTAAGCAGCTTGCGGATGTGGCTTTCCATATAATCAAGATACCCGCCCCATTCCTTCCGCCCCGGTTCCCCCACCCAGTTCTTTGTCGCCGGCTTGCTCATATCCCGATAGCCGGGGTGGTGCATGTCAGGCGGCGAATAATAAAACCCCAAACGCATCCCCGCTTTGGCGCACGCCTGGGACAGCTCAAGGCACACATCCCTGCCGAAAGGGCTGTTGGTGATCTTATATTCGGTCCCTGGGGCGTCGAACATACAGAAGCCGTCATGGTGCTTGGCGGTGAGGATGATATACCGCATCCCCGCTTCCTGGGCCATCCGCACCCACTCGTCCGCGTCGAAATCTACCGGGTTGAATTTACCCGGCAGGGTCACATACGCTGCTTCTTTGATTTCCCTCTTGGTCTTGAACATCTCCGCCGACAAATCCGGCGCCATAATCGGCCAGGAAGCTTCTACCCCGGCGACGGAATAAGCCCCCCAATGAATAAACAAGCCGAACTTGGCGTCCTGGTACCAGTTGAGCCGATCTGTGCTGCTTTCAACGCTTTCATGCTGATCCATCATAGCGGGCCCTCCGATTTTTTGATTGTGTCCAAGATCTGACTGTGGCTACCTCTACCAGACTCCCGTAACCCTTTTTATCGTATCATCTTTTCTCGACTCAACCAACGAAATCACTGAACGGATTCGCCCTTTCTGCCCCTCAGACGCAATGGAAAACAGCTGCTCATTGGCGCCGCCGCGCTGCCGGCCGTGCCAGCTGCAGCCGGCCATCGACAGCCAACAAAAAAGACCAGAGTCAATTCCGGTCTTTTCGTCACGGCGTGCTGGTCAGATATAAACGCCTCAGATGCTCTCCTGATCATTCTCAAGGTTTCTCTTGTTCGCCGCCAGGTACCTTTTGCGGTTTCTCATATGGAAAAATAGGATGGCTATCAGGGTAAATGAGATTCGCTCGTGACCAGCGTCTGCCAAGTTGGACCCGGCATCACGACATACCATCATTTAAACAGCACCGTAAATCTATCTAGGTTGAACATATCTGAGGGTGAGTTACCGAAGATGAAATAAGGGACAACATCGAACAGCCCGTGTGTAATGCCGTAGAAAAACCGGGGGCCAAAGAAGTTATAAGTTCCATAATTGGCCGGGTCATTCACAAG